>CAZXSG010000191.1:3877-7059 GCA_964643185.1 uncultured Holophagales bacterium | reverse complement strand
GCCGGCTACGTCTACGTCGACTTCGATACCGGGAAGAAGGATGTGGGAACGTACGTCGAGGAAGCGAAGAAGGCCGTGGCCGCGCAGGTGAAGCTCCCGCCGGGCTCGACTCTCGTCTGGAGCGGACAGTACGAGAACATGATTCGCGTGAGGGAGCGGATGAAGGTCGTCCTTCCCGTGACCTTGGTCCTCATCTGGCTCCTCATGTACGCCAACACGAAGTCCGCGATGAAGACGATGATCGTCCTCCTCGCCGTCCCGTTCTCGATCATCGGCGCGGTCTGGTTCATGTACGTTTTGGGCTACAACGTCTCGATCGGGGGGGGGGTGGGCATGATCGCCCTAATGGGTCTGGACGCCGAGACCGGCATCTTCATGCTCCTGTTTCTCGACCTCGCGCACGACGACGCCAAGGCCAAAGGGCTCCTCAGGAACCGCCTCGACCTCGTCGAAGCGATCATCCACGGGGCCGTGAAGCGGGTCCGTCCGAAGGCGATGACCGTCTGCGCGGCGTTCATGGGGCTCCTGCCCATCATGTGGTCGACCGGGGCCGGAGCGGACGTGATGAAGCGGATCGCGGCCCCCATGGTGGGCGGGCTGATCACGTCCTTCGCGCTCGAGCTCCTCGTCTATCCGGCCATCTACATTCTCTGGAAGGAGCGTGAGCTCCCGCCGAGTGGCACGGCCCCTGCGGATTCACTCTCGATCGAACCCGTCACAGCCTGAACGATTAAGAAAGGAAAGCTCATGAAACAAGTCTCTTTCGCCAGCACGAAAATGCTCCTCGCCGCCATCGTCATCGCGGCGGGTTTCTCAGGCCCTTCCCTCACCATCAACGCGGAGACCAGCGTGCTGAAGAGGACCAAGCGTCCCGTTTTCAGCGATCTTCGTGCACAAACCAAGGAGTTCATCGGCTACGCCGACTCCATGTCGCTCGCGCCCGAGCAGCAAAAGGTCAAAGAGGCGGTTCTTTCGGCCATTCCCGCACCATGCTGCAAGAAGTTCTCGGCGGCTACCTGCTGCTGTCCCTGCAACATGGCGAAGTCGATCTGGGGGCTCTCGAATCTCATGCTCTTGAGGCACGGCGCGAACGCCGAAGAGCTCCGTACGGCGGTGGAGGCCTGGATCCGCGTGATCAACCCGGCGGGCTTCACGGGCGACGCATGCGACAAGCGGGGCGGATGCGAACGCCCCTTCGCGGAGAATGGCTGCGCCGGAATGGACCAAGATCGCGTGATCTTCTGAGGGGCCCGCAGGGCGCAGACGATCGTCGTTCGGTGGATTGAAGGTACAGTATGAGGGGCACGAGGCGAGCGACGCGGAGCACGGTCGCGGCTGAGACGACGCCGAGTCTCGCCGCGTGCCCATCGCTGCGCGGACGGATCATGGCGTGGACGACTGGTGTCTTCGGTCTGGCGCTGGCTGTCTTCGCGGCCATTGGCCTCGTCGAGCAGCGCCGCATGGTTCGGGACCTCGAGATGTCTCAGGCGGCGGCCCTGCTCGGCCACCTCGCGGGAATGCCGGAGTTTCAGAACGACCGGCGCGTAGCAGATGCGCGGCTGGCGCTCCTGCAGCCGTCGATGCGGGCGGCTGGCGGCGACGTCAGCCTCGTGTCGCTCGCTGCCGCGAGCGGCGTGGAGCCGCGAGCCGGAACGCTGGCTCGCTGGCCGCTCTCGCTCGCCGGTCAACCGTTCGAGCTTCGCTACGAGAGCGACGGTCAGCGCCTCGCTGCGCTGATGAGGCGCACAGCCCTCATCCATGCGGTACACGGGGCCCTCTCGATCGGTGCTCTCCTGCTCGGCCTGTGGTGGATCCTGGGCCGGAATCTCGTCGTTCCTCTGCGTGAGATTTCCCGAGCGATCGATCGGATGCGGGCCGGGAGCGGATGGCAGTTCGTCGTTCCGCGGACGGACGCGGAGCTCTCCCCGCTGGTGCGGGCGGTTGCCGAGCTCGGCCCGGGCCTCGAGCAGCAGGTGTACCAGTGGATCACCGCCGAGCGGAGAGCGGCCGTCGCCACGGTGCTCTCGTCGATCAGGAGGGCCTCTGCAGAGCCGATGTCCCGGCTCGATGCGGGGATCCTCGATTGCGAGGCGAGCGCGGGGTCCGCCGAGGAGAGGGTGCGATTTTCCGCGTTGCATGCCGATTTGGGGGCGGTCAGGGAAGGCCTCGAACGGGAGGAGCGATACCAGCTCTCGGAATGGACGCGTCTGGGCCGGGCGTCCGTTCACGCGGGCTCGAAGAGGCGGGCCGGCGGGCCGGGTGGCGCGCCTGCATGAGAGCCCGCCAATGTGCGGGCGAATGGCTGGGCCTGCCTTGTGCGCGGCGAAGCCTATTCAGGCAGAGCCTTGATCGGTAGAGTGCAGGGGTGAATACCGCGACGCCAGCGCGAAACGAACGCCTCCGGGAGCTCATCGAGCGCTGGCGATCGGACCCCGGCAGTACCTACAAAACCTGGTTCCTCTGGGAGGAGCGCATCAAGAATTTCCGATCGATCCGGCGAGGTCTCGCGACCGTCGTCGCCCAGATGCAGGCCGGCGCCTTCGGAAACACGTACAAGGGCTCGTCCCTCGAGACCGTCGTCGGCTCCATCGCGGAGCAGCGGCAGATCTTCAAGGGCGCCGACCATGCCTTCCTGTGGAAGCCGAAGCTCCGCATTCCGGACATCTATGAGAGCGCGCCGAACCAGCTCGGCTTCGCGCAGTTCCTCGACACGTGCACGTGCTGCACGGGGGAGGAGCGGCTGATCGAGGCGATTCGGCAGCTCGACCAGCGGCAGATCAAAGGCCTCGGCCCGGCAGTCGCGAACCTTCTCTACTTCCTCCATCCGACGCTCGCTCCGCCATCCAATACAGCCATCGTGAAGGGCTACAACGCGCTCACGGGGGCGCGGGGGAAGCGCGGGAGGTCGGAGGAGGCACTCGCGAAGCGCGGGGGGAACCTCCAGCTCAACGCCGAGCACCGCGCGCACCCGTCGAACGACCCCGGGGCGGTTGCCGGCATGGCCAGCCGAAGGCGCGGCGCCGGGGGGGATGCGGGAAGGGGTGATGCCGTCCAACAAGCCATTCACGCCGCGCGTGCCGCTTCGGCACGGACTGGGAGGCCGTTCACCAGACCCGGTAGGTCGACGCCATAGATGATCGAGTCGCGAAGGCGCCGCTCGACGACCGTCGCACGGACCACAT
>CAZXSG010000191.1:0-3867 GCA_964643185.1 uncultured Holophagales bacterium | reverse complement strand
AAGCTCGGGGGGTGGGAGGGGTACGCCTCGTGGGGGGAGGCGATCCTCCGGATCAACGCCGGGCACCGGGCGCTCCTGTCGAACGCCCTCGGGGCGGTTGCCGGCCTGCTCTTCGCCATCGGGACGGGCCGCTACGCGGCCCCGCCGCGGGAGGGCGATGGCGCGGCCCTCGCCGCGTGGCAGGCTGATCTCGCCCGCGTTCGGGAAGACAGCGATCGCTCGCGCCGGGCGGACGAGCGAGCACGAGAGGGCGATCGCACGCACACGCAGGTTCAGGCTTGGCTGCGCGATCTCGGCCGGGCGCTCGGCTTCGATGTCTGGGTCGCGGCGAACGATCGCGGCCGGCTTCATCAAGGGGCTGCGCTCGGCGCCGGGTGTCTGGAGCGCCTGCCGGACTCGATCACGTCGATGCCGGGCGCGGCGACCGTACGTCTCATCGACGTGCTCTGGCTCGAACGGGGCGGCTCACACGTAGCGGCCGCGTTCGAGGTCGAGCACAGCACCACGATCTACTCGGGCATCGTGCGTCTCCTCGATCTCGCGCTTTCGAGCTCCTCGGGCTTCGCGCATGAGCTCTTCCTGGTAGCCCCGGACGATCGGGAGGACGAGGTCAGGCTTCAGCTCGCGCGCCCAGCCTTCAGGCGTGTCGCGGATCTCAGGGTCCGCTACCTGCCGTATGGAGAGCTCGAGCGGCACCGGGAGGCCATGGCGCGGTTCGGGACTGGCCTGAAGGCGATCGAGGCGGTGGCGAGAACACTCGCCTTCTGACCCTTCTCACGCATCGGGCGACCCGAGGCTCGCTCTAAGGACTTCCTAATGAGACGGCCGTATCTTCGTGACCAGCGGCCGTGTCGCCGGCCGTTGTGGAGGTTCCGATGGCATCAGCATCCGTATCAGTGTCCCGACTCGCGCTCGGGTTGGGTCTCATCGTCTCGCTCGTTTCGATTCCCAGTCCGGCGCGGGCTCACGAAACCAAATGTCCGTTCTGCCGAAAGCCCGTTCTTCAGGACACGGCCGACCTCGATAACGAGGTGGCGCTGAAGTTCGGCAAGAAGCGGATCGAGTACCGCTGCGTCCTCTGCGCGATCGCCGAGGCCAAGACGGCCTACGCGGGAGACCTCACGATCGTGGCTCCCACCGAGACGAAGGGCCAGAGCGTCACGATCACACGAAAGGACGGGAAGTGGTCGATGACCCCCGAGACTGCGGTTTTCGTGGGGCACAAGGTGAACCACAAGATCTGCGACCGGGGCTACCGTGCCGTGACGAACGTCGCCGCCTTCGACGCCTGGGTCGCCAAGCACAAAGGTGATCTCGAGGGCGCCAAGCCGCTTTCTCTCGACGAGATGGTGAAGCTGGCCTACGCGGCCGAGTCCGGCGGCTAGCGGAGGGCCAGGCTGTGACACTGCCCGTGATTCTCCTGGCTCTCGGCATGGCCGGTGCGCCGGTTCCGCTTCCACCGGTGCCGTCCGATCTCCCGACATGGATGTCGGAGACCACACAGAACAAGGTGTTTTACCGCCGTGGTGCATACAACTTCGACGTCTACAACCTTCCTTCCCTGGCGCGTGATCTGAATGCCGTCGCGGTCGGGCATGCGATGGCCTACGAGGATCTCGTCACGGGGCGGGCCGCGACGCTCGAGTCCGCGACCTTCGAGCGGATCGACTGGGTCCTGAAGCACCCGCCGCGCTTCATGCCCGACGAGGCCACGATCAGCTCCACATTCGGGAGACGCTACGGCTTCCTCGAGCAGGTCTTCGACTGGGCTCATCTGCTCCACGCCCAGACGGTGGATGTCCTCGCGAGCACACGCCTCACGCCAGCGGAGAAGGAGCGCGAGATCGAAGCGCTTTACCGCTTCTACCGCGAGGGGACCCCGTACGTCATCACACCTCTCCCGATGAACATGGAGTTCCTCGACTCGCAGCCCTACAGCATGGCGTTCCGGCGGACGTACCCGAAGGTCAACGGCCTCTTCTGGGGCTACCACTGGCTCCAAGGCGCCATGTACGACATCCTCTACGGACAGTCTCTCGACCAGCAGCGGCTGGGCTACGACGTTCTCGGTGAGCGCTATCACCAGGTCGAGCTCTACCGGACCGACCGGGCCTTCATGCCGATGAACGCCGAGGTCAGCCCACGGTTCGCGATCCGTTTCCCGGAGCTGGCCAACACGTTCGACAACCTGCACATGCTGCATGACCTCGTGAACGACATCCTCGCGACACGCGGACTGACGGAGGCCCAACGCGACGGTCAGATACGCCGGGCGATCTGGATGGTGCTGGACTCGACCCACCGTGGCGAGGCGGCGGGACGGAAGGTCGCCGCGGGGCTCCACGACCACCGCCACCCGGAAGGCATGCCGGGCATGGGCATGATGAAGGGAGCGACCGAAGAGCTGATGTTCATGCCGGACATGGGCTGGATGTCGATGGCGGACTGCGGGCACTGCTCGATGCCGCTCCCGGACGGCGACGACGCATGGCGCGCACCCACGGTGACTGCCGAGGGCTGGTCGATGCGCGTGAGGTGTCCGCTGTGCGCCCGGGACATGGCCGCACAGGTGAAGGGGCGGGCGATCCTCAGGATCCCGACGGACGATCCGCTCCGGCCGCTGCTCCTCGTCTCGAACGACCGGGGCGAGCTCGGCCCGGACGCACCGCAGGCCCTCTTCCTCGAGCAAGAGGGGGGACACGCCAAGTGCGACGAGTGGTCGGCGGCCGTGACGTCGAGGGAGGCGTTCGAGAAGTACCTCGCCGAGCATCCTCGCTACTCGGCCGGCAAGCCGCTCACGCTCAAGGAGTGGAGCGAGCGACAGGGGAAGAAGCCCGACACCTATGTGAAGCCGAAGGGCCCCGTCGAGGACCCGTATGCCGCTGATGCCCACGTTCCGGAGCACTGAGCCATGAAGCGCAACGAACTGCGAGTGCCGCTCGCGAGCCTGATGGCCCTCTTCCTCTGCCAGCCGGTCTTCGCGGTCGACCACAACAACCTGGACGCCGGGCGTCCGCTCTCGTTCGATGACGCGGTGTCCATCGCGTTCCGCGAGCAGGCGCTGGAGGGCGGGCTGTTCCTGCGGCGCCCGGATGGGCTCGCCACGAGCTTCGGCCTCGACCTCTCGTACCTCTATGGCATCGCCAGGAATACCCATCTGAGCGCGGAGCTCTCGGCCTATCGAGGGAGCCGCTCCGAGCCGGGTGAGAAGCGCTCGGGTCTCGAGAAGCTCGACCTCGGGATCCTCCATTCCTTCAATCGTGAGCACGGCGAGACGCCCGCGTTTGCGGCCCGTTTCGACGTTGCATTACCGGTCGGGCCCGAAGCGGCCGGAATCGCGGCGCGCATTCGCGGAATCATGTCGAAGACCGTCGGGGCGCATGACCGGCTGCACGTCAACGCAGATCTGGAGGTGGATCCCAACCGGCGCGAGGGCCGGAGAGGAGTCCGGCCGGCGCTGACGCTCGGCTGGTCCCGGCCCCTCGGCTACCCCCGGGCGTTTCATACGACGGGCCTCGCCGAGCTGCGCGTGGCGTCTGGCGAGGGGAAAGGGCAGAGCCCGATCCTCTCCGCTGGTGCCGGCCTCCGGAGGCAGATCTCCGTCCGGAGCGTCCTCGACGTGGGCGTCTCCTCGGACCTTGCGGGCGGCTCGGGCAAGCGGGACCTCCTCCGCGTGACGGCCGGCCTCTCGACGGGCTTCTGACGTGAGGAAGCTCGTCGTCTACGCCGCTGGGCTTCTGACGACGCCCATCCTCGGCGTTCTGAGCGCGTGGGTGTACTTCGGTCAGGGCCGGTTCGACATCGCGGCGACGGCCCCCGTGAGTGAGGGGGAGGAGCGTGCGGCAGTCTTCGTCCGCGAGCGATCGC
>CAZXSG010000190.1:0-7070 GCA_964643185.1 uncultured Holophagales bacterium | reverse complement strand
AGTGGTGGGCGACGTTTGCAAGCGGTACTGGTACGACACCACCGCGGCGCCGGAGGACGCCGCGGTCACGACGGCCGCAGGGGTGGTCGCGTCCAGGGAGTCGCCGGCTTTCGCGCCCCGCGCGCCCGCGGGAACCGTCGCCGAGACCTGCTGGTTGTTCACGAGTACCGTGGCCGAGAGCGTCGGCGACGGCGAGCGCACCTCGAGCTCGCAGGCGCCCTCGTAGCCGAGCGCGTTCGCGAGGATGTTCCGGTAGCGCCGCGTCTCGCCGGGCGCCATGCGGAACCCGACCTCGCGCACCTCGGCCCGCTGACCCGCGGGGACGATGGGCGTGAAGAGCAGCGCGACGTCGATGGGCGCGGTGGCATCGAGGTTCGAGAGCCAGAGGTCCGACGAGAAGCGGCCGATCCCCGCCGCGTCGGGCGCGTTGGGCATGGCCGCGTAGAGAAGCCGGGTCTTCGTGCCGACCGAGCTCGGACGAACCGACGCGATCGAGGCCGAAAGACGGGCTCCGTCGTCGAGGGCCGTGAGGCTCACGACCTCCTCGTGGCCGACGGTGAGGATCGAGACGACGGCCGTCTCCGTACCCGTGGTCGCGCGGCGCTTGCCGCGATCCACGGAGATCTGCACCACGCGGCTCTCCCGCGGGCCGAGCGGACGGTCCCAGGGCTGGCCGTCGAGGGAGTCGACCAGGATCCAGGGCTGGCGCACGGAGCTCACGAACGCGGCCGGCGCGTTCGCGGGGTTCACGAGCGTGCGGTAGACGGGCGCGCCATCCCAGTCGAACTCGAGGGACTTCTCGCTCCAGCGAACCGGCTCGGGCGCCTCGTTCGCGGCGATGGCCGCGTCGATGGGCACCCGCAGCGAGGTTCCGGGGCCGTCGCCCGCGCGGAGCTCGATCGATTCGTGGAGCGGGCTGTAGAGCGTGACGAGGAGGCGAAGCCGCACGGTGAGCGTGCGCGACTCGTTGGCGCCCAGCGTGAACGCCGAGGGGATCACCTCGAGCACGTCACGGCTCGGCGTCACCTCGACCGGAACGGGTTTCGTGCCGCCGTTCCTCACCGTGAACGACGTGGTGGGGAGCTCGGTGGGCGAGGCCACGGCAATGGGCCGCGGCTCCGAGAGGAGGACGAGCGCCGAAGGCAGCGCGCTGCCGACGGTGACCTTGAGCGACGCCGACCAGGGACCTGCGATGCCGCAGCTGGATTCGGCCCGCACCTGATACGTGTAGTCGCCTTCGGGATCGGTGAAGGAAGCCGAGCCGCCCTCGGACACCGTTTCGCGCGTTTCGTAGGGTGCCACGCGGCGCAGCCGGTACTTGACGTCGGAAGGTCCGCCACCACCGGGACCGGGCCCGCTGGCCGAGGTATCCCACGTCACGACGTAGGTCGTGTAGGCCGGTGGGTTCTCCGGGGTCGCCACGGCGGCGGGGAGAACATCGGGGGCCGGGCAGCCGGAATCCACGCGAACGGTCACGATGTTCGAGACGACCGAGCCGGGCGAGATCCCGGGGCAGGACGACACGACGAGCACGCGGTGGAAGAGCAGCGCGGCTCCCACGGGGCTCGCCGGAAGCGAGTACGACGACCGCGTGGTCTTGAAGCGCTCGACGCCCGCGAGGAACGATCCGTCGGTCGAGCGCTCCACGAGGAAGTAGTCGGAGGGTCCCACGCGGTCGGTGAGGACGTTCGTCCAGGTGAGCGCGTAGCCCTGGCCGGCCTTCACCGACGCGAGGGCGTTCAGGATGGGGCGGGACGGCGGGCAGCCGACGGGGTCCGCCGAACGGGCAGAGCCCGGCACGACCGCCGCGGCGCCGGAGGACGCCGCGCTCAGGAGCGCCGCGGCGAGGACGAGGAAGGGGGTCTTCATGAATTTCATATCTAGAATGGCGTCGTGCCACGTACTGAGTGTCGCGAGAGGGGGTCGATCTCACGCGGGAGAACGCGTTTTTTCGCGCTTCTCTTCCTGACCCTCGTGACGCTCGCTCCGTGGGCGGGGACCGCCTATGCACAGATTGTACCGCCCGACCAGGCGGCGCGACTCTACGAGCAGGGCCGCAAGGCCGTGAAGCGCGGCGACTACCGGGCGGGGGTCGATTTTCTCGAGAAAGCCCTCGCGACCGGCCACGCGACACCGGTCGCGAGGCTGGGCACCACGCGCGCGTTCGCCGATCACTACGATCCCTACTACTGGCTCGGCGTCGCGCGCATGGAGCTCGGGCAGGAGGCCCGCGCGAAGGACGCGTTCGAAACGTCGCGCTCGTTCGGCGTCATCTCGGCCTGGCCCGAGTCCACCGACCTCGAGAGCCGCCTGCGGGTTCTGGAGACACGCGCCGCCGAGCGCGCCGCAGCAGCCCAAGCGTCCGCGGTGAGGCCCGAGCCGACGCCTCTGCCACTGCCCCCGGCCACGCCGACTCCAGCTCCCCCGCCGCTCGTGCCTCGGCCAACGCCCACGCCCGAGCTGGTCCCCACGCCGGCGCCGCCGGCGCCGGAGCTGCCCACCGCGACTCCCCTGCCTTTCGTGACTCCCACCTCGGAAGAGCGCCGGAGCCTGGTCGCGGCCGTCTCGGCTGCCGACTTCGAGCTCGCGGCCACGCTCGTCGGCCGGCTGCGGGCGCGGGGCGACACGTCTCCCGACGTCGAGCTCCTGGACTGCGTCACGTCGGTCTCGCAGTTCCTGCTCGAAGGGCGCAAGGACGAGGCCCTCCTGGCCCGCGCGCGTCGCGCCCTACGCGCCTACCGCTCCAAAGGGGGTACCGGTCGCGCCGAGGCCGTGTGGATCTCGCCGGCGATGTCCGCCGTCCTCGGGACGCCGTAGCGGGAGTTGCCTGGGGGCACCATGGCCGGTGCCCCCAAACCCCCGAAGGGCCAATCGCTGCTTGTCTCGGGCCGCCTATTTTTTCAGCTGGACGACGCGCGTCCCGGCCACCAGGTCGTGGAGCGCGAGCTTGTCCTTGCGGAAGAGCACCATCAGGTAGCCGACGAGGAAGATTCCCGACAGGAAGCCCATCGTGAGGAAGCGGCCTATGGCTTTTCCCCACCCGATGCCGGGCCCGCTCTCGCCGGGCACGACGATCACGAGCCCCATGAGCGCCTTCCCCGGAGTGCGTCCGCTGCGGGCCCAGCCGCCGACGACGTACCAGAAATTGGCTCCCATCATGAGGAGCGCCGAGAGCCCCGAGACGGCGAGGAGGGTGACGTCGACGCCCTTCGGCTCGCCCGACCCGGTGCCCCGGAGAAACATCATGAGGAACACCGGGGAGATGAGCAGGAGATCGATCGCCATCATGATGATCGCGTCGACGAGGGTCGCCACGAACCGCGGTCCGAAACCGGCAGTGGGCCGGTCGGCATCGCGGTCGGCGTTGCGACGCCCGTCGGGGCGCGCCGGCGGCGTGTTCTGCCGGGGCTCGGGGGCGGCCCCCGAATCGCGACCCAGCGGAATCTGGGACAGAGTCGGCTCGGGCGATGAAAGCACCCGAGCGCGCGGAACCGGTGCCGGCGCAGCGGCCCGCACGGGTGCAGGGGGAGGCGGAGGAGGCGCCGGAGACGGCGCGTACGCTTGCGGCGCTCCGCGCGGCGCCGAGATGGGCGCGGGCGGGGCCTGGGGCATCTGCGCCGGCGGCAGGACGTCGGTGGGGCCCGGGGACGAGTACCGAGCACCCGCCGTCTGCGGGTTCACCGCGCCCACGTCGGCGACCGAACGCGACGCGGCCGACCGCAGCGCCTCGATCGCGTTGCCCGCCAGCTCGACCGGTGGCTGCGTGGGCCGGCGATCGGCCTCGGCGAAGAGCTCGTCGGCGGAGATTCCGGTGGAGTCCACGGAGCCTTCGGGGTCGGGTAGCGGAGGCGGTCCGGGCGGTCCGGACGGCCCGTCCCTGCGGCCGGGCGGCCTGTCGAACGACGGACGGGTCTCCGACGGCGCCTTCCGGCGCGGCTGCGGATTCTCTTCGGGCGGAACCGGAACCGGCGGCGGCTCCGCCCTGGAGCGCGGCACCGGAGACGGTTCGACGTCCAGAATCTCCGCGGCGCCGAAGGACGCGCTCACGCCCGCCACCTCGAACGCCGGCGCGGGCGGCGCCGGGGGCGGAACCTGGGGAAGCGGCGGCGCCACGATGCGGACGCCGATCACGGCCGCGCCGAGCTGGATGCGATCGCCGTCGGAGACGCGCGTCTCGTTGAGGATCCGGCGGCCGCCGACATACGTGCCGTTCGAGGAGTTGAGGTCCTTCACCACCGCGTGGCCCTTCTCGAACGTGAGCAGCGAATGGGAACGCGAGACCGATTCGTGGTCGACACGAACGGTGGACGTGCGGCTCCTGCCGAGCGTCACCTCGCCATCGCTCAGCTCGATTTCTCGCCCATCCACGGTCAGGACGTAGCGCCAGACACCTTCGGCCATGAATCGGCTGATTGTAGCGAGGTGCGGCCTCCGGCCGCCGAGCGAAGCGCCCGGCCCGTCGGAGATGTGCGCTGGGTCATCAATTCGGCAGGGGTCCCGGCGAAGACGACGTGCCCACCCGAGGGGCCGCCCGAAGGCCCCAGCTCGATCACGTGATCGGCCTTTCGGAGGAAGCCGAGGTGGTGCTCCACCGTGAGGATCGAGTGCCCGCTCGAGATGAGCCTCCGGAAGACGCGAAGAAGAACCTCGACGTCCTCGGGAGCGAGACCCGTCGTGGGCTCGTCGAACACGAAGAGCGTGTGCCCGCCCCCCGGTTTCGGTTTCGCACCGGCGAGAAACGACGCGATCTTCAGCCGCTGCGCCTCGCCGCCCGAGAGCGTGGACGTGGGCTGCCCGAGCGTGAGGTACGCAAGCCCCGCGCTCTCGAGGGGAGAGAGCTTGGAGGCGAGCGCTTTCACGTCGCCGAACACGGAGAGCGCCTCCTCGATCGTGAGAGCGAGCACCTCGGAAATGTTCCGGCCCCGGAGCCTCACGGAGAGCACGGCCGGGCCGAAGCGCTTCCCGTCGCAGGACTCGCACACGACCGTCACGTCCGAGAGGAACTGCATGTCGATGGCGACGAAGCCGTTCCCTTCGCACGTCTCGCAGCGCCCGCCCACGGCGTTGAAGCTGAAGCTCCCCGGCGTGAGCCCCAGCGACCGCGCGTCCGGAGTCCGGGCGAAGAGCGCGCGGACGTCGTCCCAGGCCTTCGTGAACGTGGCCGGGTTCGAACGGGCCGAGCGGCCGAGCGGTGACTGGTCCACGAGCACGAGCTCCGAGATCGCGGCGAGCCCGTCGATGCGGGTGTGCTCCCCCACCGCGTCCACGAGTCCGCCGAGCGGCTTCCCCAGAGCGCGGAGCGCCCCCGCCGCGAGCACGTCGACGACGAGGGAGCTCTTGCCCGAGCCCGAGACGCCCGCCAGGGCGACGAGCTTTCCGAGCGGGATCCTCACCGTCACGTCTTTCAGGTTGTGGGCCCGCGCGCCGACGATGGTGACGGCCTTGCCCGCGAACCGGTGCGCCGCGAAGACGACCTCGTTCTCGGCGACCAGAGCACCGAACAAATCCGGCCGCGCGGCCTCGGCCGTCTCGGCGAGGAGCGCGCGCCCGGTGGCCGTGTCGCGCCCCTCGAGATCCAGCGGCGTTCCCTCGAAGACGACCTCGCCTCCGCGCCGACCTGCGTGCGGCCCGAGATCCACGACGTGCGCGGCCCGCCGGATCACCGCCGTGTCGTGCTCCACGGCGACGACGGCGTTGCCCTGCGCGGCGAGCCGCTCGAGCACGCCGAGGAGCCGCTCCGTGTCTTCGGCGTGGAGGCCCACGGTGGGTTCGTCGAGCACGTAGAGCGTGCCCGTGAGCGCGTTGCCGATGGCCGAGCCGAGCTGGATGCGCTGGGCCTCGCCGCCCGAGAGCGTGCGGAGCGGCCGTCCGAGGGAGAGGTACGGGAGACCGATCTCGACGAGCGTGTCGAGGCGCTTCACGAGGTCCCGCGCGAGCGCGCCGCCTCGGGCCTCGTCGCGCGGGTCCAGGCCGCGGGCCAGAAAACCGCGCAGCTCGACGAGCGTCTTCGTGGCGAGCGTCGCCATCGTCTCCTCGTGGATGCGCACCGCGAGGGCCTCGGGCCGGAGCCGCGCGCCGTTGCACGAGGGACACGTCGTGTAGCCGCGGTAGCGCGCGAGGAGGACGCGTACGTGCACCTTGTAGCGCTTCTTCTCGAGCCATTCGAAGAGGCCCTTCACGCCGTACCACGCGCCGCGTCCGTTCCACACGACGTCCCGCTCCGCGGGCGTGAGCTCGGCCCAGGGCACGCTCTTTCGCACGCGGTGCTTCACGAGCGCGGGCTCCATCTCGGAGTACGCGCTCTCGTACGCGGGCGAGTTGAAGGGCGCGATGGGCCGCTCCCGGAGCGACTTTCCCGGATCGGGAATCACGCGGCTCTCGTCGATCCCCGCGACGCGGCCGAAGCCCTGGCAGGTCTCGCAGGCGCGGCGCGGCGAGTTGAACGAGAAGAGCGCCGGCACGGGATCGAGAAAGGCCCGCGATCAGCCGTTGCACACGAGGCCGCGGTCGAACCTCTTGAGGTCGTCCGTTCCGTGCCGCCGCACCGAGAGCGCGCCGCCGCCCAGATCGAACGCCATCGCGAGCGTCGCGGCGAGCTCCGCGTCTTCGGCCCGAAGGACGTGGCGGCCCACGAGGAGCGCGACGCGGCCTTCCTCGTCGAGCGCGGACTTCGGCAGCTTCATCTCGGGCGAGAGCTCGATCACCGAGCCGTCCCTGGCGAGCACGCGGTGAAAGCCGGCCCGGAGCCATTCGGCCACGACGGGCGGACGGAGCGCGGTGACGAGGACGCGCGCGCCTTCGCCCCAGGTCGCGAGGAGGTCCGCGGCCGCGCTGCCCGGCGAGTCGCGCGTGACCTCGAGCCCACAGACGGCGCATTGCGTGCGGCCGATGGCGGCGAAGAGGAGGCGCAGCACGTCGTCGATCTCGGTCGCCGTCCCCACCGTCGAGCGCGCCGAGCGGGTCGCGCCCGCCTGCTGGATCGCGATGGCGGGCCGGATGTTCCGGATCTCCGTTGCCACCGGGCGCCCCCTGCCCTCCGGGAACCGGCGCGCGGACTGGGGCATCGGCCC
>CAZXSG010000189.1:0-7071 GCA_964643185.1 uncultured Holophagales bacterium | reverse complement strand
ACCGCGCGGAGCGCGCTCCGGAGGGCGTCGCCGCTCACGCGACTCCCCG
The DNA here is from genome assembly GCA_964643185.1 of uncultured Holophagales bacterium. Classification (GTDB taxonomy): domain Bacteria; phylum Acidobacteriota; class Thermoanaerobaculia; order UBA5066; family UBA5066; genus JAEUQS01. Next base: position 7,022 of record CAZXSG010000189.1, on the reverse strand, counting down.
CGTGACGAAGCCGGCGAGCAGCGTCTCGCCCTCGGGAGTGAGGATCGATTCCGGGTGGAACTGCACTCCGGCCAGCGGCCGGGTGCGGTGCGCGAGGCCCATGACCAGCCCGTCGGCCGTTTCGGCGTTGATGCGGAGCTCGGCCGGCACGGACGCGCGATCCACGACGAGCGAGTGATACCGCGTGGCCGTGAACGGGTTCGAAAGGCCCGCGAAGACGCCCGTGCCGTCGTGCCGGATCTCCGAGGTCTTGCCGTGCATGAGCTGCGGCGCGCGCACGACGTCTCCGCCGAACACCTGACCGAGCGCCTGGTGACCGAGGCAAACGCCGAGGAGCGGGATCGTCTCGTTTCGCCGGATGAGCTCGCAGGAGATCCCCGCGTCCTCGGGCCTCCCCGGCCCGGGCGAGATGACGATGCGGTCGGGCGCGAGGGCAAGAGCCTCGTCCACGGTGAGCGCATCGTTGCGAAGCACGCGGACGTCGGCATCCTTCGTCAGGAGGAACTGCACGAGGTTGTAGGTGAAGGAGTCGTAGTTGTCGATCACGAGAATCACGATGCGTACTCCCGGCAGGCTTCCACGGCGCGGCGCAGCGCGAGGGCCTTGTTCTCGCACTCGTCGGCCTCCGCCTCGGGCGAGGAGTCGGCCACGATGCCGGCCCCGGCCTGGATCGAGAGGACGCCTCCCGTGACGACCGCGGTGCGGATCGCGATCGCGACATCGAGGTTCCCGGCGAAGTCGAGATATCCCACCGCGCCTCCGTAGGCGCCGCGCCTCACGGGCTCGAGCTCCTCGATGATCTCCATCGCGCGGATCTTGGGGGCACCGGTGAGCGTTCCGGCGGGGAACGTGGCGGTGAGGGCGTCGAGGCTGTCCTTCTCCTGCAAGAGGAGCCCGGTGACGCGCGACGCGAGGTGCATCACGTGTGAGTAGCGCTGCACGGTGAAGAAGTCGGGCACGCTCACGCTGCCGGGCGCGGCGACGCGGCCGAGGTCGTTGCGTCCGAGGTCCACGAGCATCACGTGCTCGGCCCGTTCCTTGGGGTCCGCGAGGAGGCTCTCGGCGTTCGCGGCATCTTCCGCGGCCGTCGCGCCACGGGCGCGCGTGCCCGCGAGCGGGAGCGTCTCGATCTCTGCGGGAGAGGCCCCGAATGGATCCCGCTTCACGCGCACGAGCCGTTCGGGAGAGGCGCCGAAGACCGTTCCGTGCGGAGTCCTCAGGTAGTACTGATATGGCGACGGACTGATGCGTCGGAGCGCCCGATAGACGGGGAACGGATCCCCTTCGATCCGCGTGGTCCAGCGCCGCGACAGCACGACCTGGAAGATGTCGCCCGCGCGAATGTGCTCCTTGGCCTTCTCCACAGCGTCGATGTAGGCCGCTCGCGGCAGGCTCTCCTCGAAGTCACCCCCGATTTTGGGTGGCGGCGTTGACCCGGGAGGGTTCGCCACGAAGGTGGCGAGCTTCGCGAGCCGGACGCGCGCGGCCTCCTCGCCTCCTTCCTCCGCGTGGGCGATGAAGAGCAGGCGGTGTTTCACGTGATCGAACGCGACGATGTCCTCGAAGACCCCGAACCAGGTGTCGGGCAGACCCAGCGTGTCGGGGTTCTTCCCGGGCAGCCGTTCGAGCCGCCGCACGAAATCGTAGCCGGCGTACCCGACGGCCCCTCCCGTGAACGGGGGCAGGTCGACGCCAGCGGTCACGGGCACGCGGGGCAGCTCACGCAGCCGCGCGAGGGCCTCGGGACCGGAGATCTCGCGCGACGGCGCGGTGCCGAGGAACGACCATCGCGCGAGCCGCTCGCCGCCCTCGACGGACTCGAGGAGGAAGCAGGGCTCGGGGCGCGAGAGGAGCGCGCGCATCACGGCGACCGGGGTCGTGAGATCCGCGGGCCGTTCGACGACGACGAGGGAGGAGCTCATGGAACCGTCTTCTCCGATTTCGCGGGGCGGCGCGTGCCGCGCCTCTGGGCAAGGGCCTTCGCGATCGCCGCGGGCGGGATGCCCTTGGCCGCGAGCAGGACGACGAGGTGGTACAGGAGGTCCGCGGCTTCCTCGGCGACGCGGTCGTCGCTCTCGCCCACCGCCGCGAGGATCGTCTCGACGGCCTCCTCACCCACCTTGCGGGCGATGCGGGGAACGCCGGCCGAAAGGAGCTGGACCGTGTACGAGAGCGGGTCCGGGTTCCGCTGGCGCTCCTCCACGACGGCGAAGAGCGCCTCGAGGTCGATGCGCTCGGGAGAGGGCTCGATTCTCAGGGCCTCGGTGAAGCACGACGCGGTGCCCCGATGGCACGCGGGCCCCTGCGGCCGCACGTCGTAGAGCACGGCATCGCCGTCGCAGTCGATCGAGACCGCGAGGACGTTCTGAACGTTCCCGGAGGTCTCGCCCTTCTTCCAGAGCGCGCTGCGGGAGCGGCTGTAGAAATGGCTGAGACCCGTGGTGCGCGTGAGCTCCAGCGCTTCGCGGTTCGCCCACGCGAGCGTGAGGACGTCGCCCGTCGACGCGTTCCTCACGATCACCGGGACGAGTCCCCGCTCGTCGAACGCCACGCGCCCGAAGGGATCGGGAGAACCAGACGCGACGCGACCGTCGCCATCGACGCGGGTCTGCTCGACGGGGCGCACGGGAAGGCCCGCCGCCAAGAGCGCGGCCTTCACGTCGCCGACCGCGTAAACGCGGTCGTGGAAGACCGACGCCGCGAGCACGGCGTCCGCGCCTCCCGAGACCACGGCCTCCACGAAGTGAGCCAGCGTGCCCGCTCCGCCGGACGCGACGATGGGGAGCTTCGTGGAAGAGCGCACCGCCCGCAGCATGTCGACGTCGAAGCCCGCCTTCGTGCCGTCGGCGTCCATCGAGGTCAGGAGGATCTCGCCCGCGCCACGCTCCGTGACCTCGCGAGCCCAGGTCGCCACGTCACGCTCGGTGAGCCGCCGTCCGCCGTGCGTGGCCGCGAGCATCCGCACCGCGCCGTCCGGGGGCTGCACCCTCTTGCCGTCCACGGCCACGACGACGCACTGCGAGCCGAACGTCTCGGCGAGCTGCGTGACGAGCGCCGGATTCGTGAGCGCGGCCGTGTTGATCGTCACGCGGTCCGCGCCGGCCGCGAGGAGCGCGCCCGCATCCAGCACGCTCTTCACGCCGCCCCCCACGGTGAAGGGAATGGAGAGGACCGAGGCCACCTGGGACACGAGGTCGATGAGCGTGCCGCGCTCCTCGACCGAGGCCGCGATGTCCAGGAACGTCAGCTCGTCGGCACCCTCGGCCTCGTAACGGAGCGCGGCCTCCACGGGATCTCCCGCGTCGCGGAGGTTCTCGAAGCGCAGGCCCTTCACGACGCGGCCCTTGGCGATGTCGAGACACGGAATCACACGGACGGCGAGGCTCATCGGGAGACCCCAGAGGCTGCCACGAGCGCCGCGACGGTCGTGTGGCCGCCGTGAAGAGCCCGTCCCAGGATGACGCCGCGGGGGCCGCCGGCAAGCGCCGCGTCGATGGGCGCGAGATCCTCGGGGCCGCGGACCCCGCCCGAGGCCAGGATCTCGTGCGTCGTCCGGGAACGCACGCGGGCGAGGAGCCCGGTGTTCGGTCCCGTCATGGCGCCGTCCCTCGCGATGTCGGTCACGAGGAGCGCCGCAAGCGGCACGGCGGAAAGCCCCCCTGCGAGCTCGGCCACGTCCTGTGCGCCCGACGACTCCGTCCAGCCCTTCACCTGGGGCACGCCGTCCCTGCAGTCGAACGCGGCCACGATGCGGTCCGGGTTCTCGCGGGCCAGCTGCTCGAAGAGCTCGGGCTGCGAAAAGACCATGCTGCCCACGACGGCGCGCGCGGCGCCTTCGCCGAGGATTCGCTCGAGATCTGCGCGCGTACGGAGGCCGCCCCCCACCGCGACGGGAATCCGCACGGCGGCCAGGACGTCGAGCAGCGTGGCGCGGTTGTCTCCCGTTCCGAACGCGCCGTCGAGGTCCACGACGTGAAGGCCGTCGGCGCCCTCGGCCCCGAACCGGCGGGCCGCGTCGGCCGGAACGCCGTCGTAGCGCGTTTCGGAGTCCGCGCTGCCATGAAGGAGCCTCACGATGCGCCCGCTTCGGAGATCGATCGCCGGCCAGAGCCCGAGAGAGTCGTTCATGCGGCACCGGTCTTCAGGAAGTTCGTGAGGATCGCGCGCCCGCAGGCGGACGACTTCTCGGGGTGGAACTGGCATCCCCACAGGGAGCCCTTCACGAGCGCCGCCGGGAACGTGAACCCTCCGTGCTCGCAGGAGGCCGCGACGAGGTTCGCCGGCAGCCCCTCGGCGACGAAAGAGTGTACGAAGTACACATAGGGGTTCGGCGCGAGACCACCGAGCAGGGGGGACACGCGAGGCCCCGGCAGGAGCTGGTTCCAGCCGATGTGCGGCACGCGAACGCCCTCGGGGAACGGCACCACGCGCCCCGGCACGAGCCCGAGACCGCGATGCCGGCCGAACTCCAGGCTCTCCTCGAAGAGCAGCTGGTAGCCGACGCAGAGGCCGAGGAGCCGGGCGCCGTTCGCGAGCGCCGAACGCAGCGCGGTTTCGAGCCCGGAGTCGGCGAGGCGCTTCCGCGCGGGCTCGAACGCGCCCACGCCGGGCAGCACGAGCACGCGCGCCTCGGCGACGCGCTCCGGGTCCGAAGTGAAGTCGACCGTGGCCCCGAGCCGCTCGAACGCCCGCTTCACCGAGGCCGTGTTGCCGACGCCGTAGTCGACGAGCGTAACGGCGCTCGCGTTCGCGTTCTCTTCGATCACGCGCTCGCTCATGCGGTGAGGCTTCCCTTCGTGGAGACGACGCCGGCGCCCGTGATCCGTACGGCCTCGCGAAGCGCGCGGGCCGCGCTCTTGAACACGGCCTCGGCCGCGTGATGGCCGTTCTTCGCGCGGATCACGTCGACGTGCAGGTTCAGCTTTCCGCGAAAGGCCGCGCTCTTCCAGAACTCCTCGACGAGCGCGAACGGGAATTCGCTCGTCACGAAGAGGAGGTCCCGGTCCACGGGGCTTTCGAACACGATGTACGGGCGGCCCGAGAGATCGACCACGGAACGCACGAGCGCCTCATCGAGCGGAACGTACGAGGCTCCGAAGCGCTCGATGCCCGCGCGTTCGCCGAGAGCCCGGTCGAGCGCGTCGCCGAACGCGAGGCCGACGTCCTCCACCGTGTGGTGGTTGTCGATGTGTGTGTCTCCCTGCGCCTCGACGACGAGGTCGAACCTTGAATGCTTGGCGATGGTCTCGAGCATGTGCGACAGGAAGCCCACGGGCGTCGTGACCTCGGCCCGCCCGCTGCCGTCGAGGTCGAGGCGCAGGCGAATCGAGGTCTCCTTCGTCGTACGGACGATCTCGGCGGTTCGGGTCACAGGCACTCCTTCAGGGCAGTGAGAAAAATCTGGTTCTCCACGGATGTCCCCACCGTCACGCGGAGGTGGCCCGATAGGTCGCGTACCTTCACGCCGCGCTCGAGGAGGTCCCTCCTCACACGTGAAGCGTCGCCGACGGCGAAGTAGAGGAAGTTTCCGCGGGCCGGTGCGACCGCGAGGCCGAGAGCCGTGAGCGCGGCCGCGAGGCCGTCTCTTTCCGCGCGGATCACGTGGACGGTCTTCTCCGCCGTCTCTCCGGCGGCGAGCAGGGCGAGCGCGAGCTCCTCGGCCGCGAGGTCCACGCTGAACGGCAGCACGCCCTTCTGGATCTCGCGGGCGAGCTCCGTCGACGCGACCGCGTACCCGATGCGGAAGCCGGCGGCCGAATACGCCTTCGAGAGCGTGCGGAAGACCGCCAGGTTTGGTACCTCGTCGACGAGCGACAGGAGGTCGTCCTCGGGCTCGGCGAAGTCCACGTAGGCCTGATCGAGGAGCACCACGGGGAAGCGATCGGCGAGCGCGCGCACGAAGCGCCGCGAGACGACCCCGCCCGTGGGGTTGTTCGGCGAGGTCACGAGCGGGATCGCACCCGCGGGCGCAGCGAGAAGAGCGGACTCGTCCACGTCGAAATCCCGTCCGACGCGGGGAATCCGCAGGATCCGCGCGCCCGCGAGGACGGCCATCTGGTCGTAGAGAGAGAACGTCGGCGTCGGCAGCACGAGCGTGCCTCCATTTCCAGCGAACACCGTGACGGCCGCGTGGAGCACCTCGCCCGAGCCGTTTCCGACGACGATCTCCTCGAGGGAGCGGCCCGTGGCCTTCGCGATCGCTCCGCGGAGGCGGGGTGCGCCGAACTCCGGGTACTCGCTCCAGCGCCTGGCGAGGAGCGCCGCGACGACGCGCGCCTTGATCTCCTCCGGCACGTCGAACGGCGACTCGTTGAAGTCCAGCTTGGCGCGGAGAGGAATCTCCGTCTCCGAAGGGAGCTGATACGACGTGAACGCACCGACCTCGGGCCGCGTCGAGACGCTCATCGCGGCTTCCCCGCCCGAAGGTCCAGCGCGCGGGCGTGCCCCTCGAGGCCTTCGAAACGCGCGAGCCGCGCGGCCACGGGGGCCAGCGCGCGAGCCGCGCGTCTGGAAAACGCCACGCTCCTTCCGAAGCGGACGAAATCGCGCACCGAGAGGCCCGAGGTGCTGCGCGCCGCGCCGCCCGTGGGGAGCACGTGGTTGGGTCCCGCGAGGTAGTCGCCGAACGCGGTCGGCGTGTCCTCCCCCACGAAGAGCGCGCCCGCGGTGGGGAGAAGGAGCGCCGCGAAGGGCTCGGCGCCCTTCCCCATCGCCTGGACGTGCTCGCCGGCGGCCTCGGCCGCGGCCCGGGCCGCGGCCTCGAGAGTGGGGAACACGAGACACAGTCCCCGCGCCGTGAGCGAGGCGCGAGCCGTTTCGCGAGTGGGGAGCGTTTCGAGGCGACGGACGAGCGCTGCCGAAACCCGCTCCCCGAGCGCCCTCGAGCTCGTGTAGAGAAGGCAGACCGCTTCCGGATCGTGCTCGGCCTGAGCCAGGAGATCGGCCGCGATGCGCTCGGCGTCCGCATCGGTCGAGGCGAGGATCACGACCTCGCTCGGGCCCGCGGGCAGGTCCACCCCGAC
>CAZXSG010000188.1:0-7080 GCA_964643185.1 uncultured Holophagales bacterium | reverse complement strand
AGGGTGCCGACGATCTCGTCTCGCGCATCCAAAGGTACCCGGCGCCGTAGTTCCCGTACAGGCTGGTTCCCTCCCGTGAGGGGTCTGGGGGGATCGAGAAACCCCCAGGATCATTTAGATCGACCTGGCGATCTCCTGGAGACGTTCCCGGTTCAGGATCACGAGCCCCCTCGCCGCGCTCCGCACGACCCCCTCGCGCGAGAGTCGCGTCATCACCCGGATCGCCGTCTCGACCGTGGTGCCGCACAGATCGGCCAGATCCTGCCTCGTGAGCTGGATCGGGATCCACGTTCCCGCGCCCCCCGAGGCCGAAGTGCCGGCCCGCTCGGCCAGATCGCACAGCAAGGCGGCCACCCGCCTCTCGACGTGACCGCTCGAGAGCTGCTCGATCCGCCCCGTGAGCCGCGCCTCGCGGCCGCTCGTCTCGACCATCCAGGAAAGCGCCGCCGCGCCCCCGCGCTCGATGAGGTCGAAGACGTCGCGGCGGGGGATCGTGAGGACCCACACGGGCCCGTCCAGCGCCAGGGAGGAGCAACAGTACGGCGCGAACGCACAGACCGCGCTCGTGCACAGAAGATCGCCCGGCCGGCAGAGCTCGACGATCGTCTCCCGGCCGCCCTCGTTGGTCTTCACGAGCTTGACCCGGCCGTCCACGAGGAACGTGAAATCGCGCGAGGCGTCGTCGGTATTCCAGATGGCCTCGGAGCGCGCCACCTGACGCAGGCGCATGTGGGGCTCGAGGCGCAGGCGTTCCGGCTCCCCGAGATCCCTCAGGAACGGCACCGCGCGGCACGCCTCGGCCAGATTCATGGTGCTCTCCATTGGGTGCGCGGCGATCCCCGTGAGCGTATGACGGGCGTCAGGTTCTTCCCGCAAATCCGCTGGACGGGCCGGTTCGATACCCATCATCCGTCATATCCGGCGCTCGACCGCCCCGCCTAGGCTTCTCCGCGTGAACACCGCCGGGCTGGAGGACATCAAGCGCTGGCATCGCCGCAACGCGAACGTCGTTCGTGCGCTGGCCGAGGAGACCGCGCAAGGTTCCGCGGAGCAAAGCGGGGCCGCGCTCACGGCGTTCTTCGACGGGCCCGCGCTCGAACTCGAGGGACACCTCGATCTCGAGGAGCGCGAGGTGTTTCCCCTCGTGGCGCAGCTCCTGCGGCACGACACCGGCATCCTCGACAGTCTGCGGGCCGAGCACGAGACGATCCGCCTGCTGCTGGGGCTCCTGCGCTCGAGCCGCGAGGCCCCGGGCGGCCCCGGCCGGAACGACGCGCTCTCGGCCCTGAACGATCTCGCTCTCCTTCTGGCCAGCCACTTCCACAAGGAAGACGACCTCGTGAACCCGCTCCTCGCGCGCCTCCTCCTGGAGCGCCCGTCGTGAGCTCCCTGCCGCAGCTCCTCGTCGAGGTCCCGGGCGAGGGCTACCACCGCGCGCTCGTTTCCTGCCAGATGGCCTGCCCCGTACACACCGACGCGCGGGGCTACGTGAGGGCCATCGCCGAGGGCGATTTCGAGCGCGCGTACCTCATCGCGCGGGGGCCGAACCCGTTCGCGTCGATCTGTGGCCGGGTGTGCGGGGCTCCCTGCGAGGCGGCCTGCCGCCGTGGAAAGATCCCGCGCGTCGACGCCGACGGAGCCTACGTCGCGCCCGACCGCCCCATCGCCATCCGCGCGCTGAAGCGCTTCGCCTGCGAGCGGGCCGGGCCCGAAAGCCGTCCCCCGGACGAGGTCCTCGACAGCGTTCGGAAGTACGTTCCGAGCGTCGGCGCAGATCCCGAGGAGATGGCCGCTCTGCTCCGAAGCGGGGTCGAGGGCCGGTTCCAGAGGGCCGAAGGGCAGCGCGTCGCGATCGTCGGCGCAGGGCCCGCGGGTCTTTCCGCGGCCCACGATCTGGCTCTCCTGGGTTTTCGCGCAACGGTCTTCGAGACCGAGCCCGTCGCGGCCGGCATGCTGGCCGTCGGCGTCCCCGCGTACCGCCTGCCGCGGGAGCTGATAAGGCGCGAGGTGGCGGTCATCGAGGCGCTCGGCGTCGAGATCCGCTGCGGCGTCACTGTGGGCACGGACGTTTCGTTCGCCGATCTCCGCCGCGATTTCGCAGCGGTGATTCTCGCGGTGGGCGCGAAGTCGTCCCGCGGGCTGGACCTGCCGGGCGAGGGTGGCCCGGGCGTCCTCGGCGGCGTCGACCTCCTGCGCGCGGTCTCCTTGGGCGAGCCCGTTGCGATGGGCCGCGCGGCCGTCGTGATCGGGGGCGGCAACGTCGCCTACGACGTCGCCCGCTCGGTGCTCCGGCAGATCTCGTACGACGCCGCGCGCACGGCGGCCCGGATGCCGCAGGTGGGGAGCGTGACGCTCGTCTCCCTGGAGACGCTCGAGGAGATGCCCGCGGACACCGTGGAGATCGTCGAGGGCGACGAGGAGGGCATCCGGCGCATGAACGGCTGGGGGCCCGTCGAGATCCAGCGCGGAGACGACGGAAAGGTCACGGGGGTCCTCTTCCGGCGCTGTCTCCGCGTGTACGACGAAAGCCGCCGCTTCTCGCCACAGTTCGTGGACGGGGAACGCGTCCTCGTGCCCTGTGACACCGTGCTTCTCTCCGTGGGCCAGGCCCCGAGCCTGGGCTTCCTGGGCAGCGGAGGCGAAGACGTGGAGCAGGCCCGCCCCGGCTGGCCCCGGGTGAACCCGGCGACGCTCGCGACCACGGCCCCGGGCGTCTTCGTGACGGGCGACCTCGCTCACGGAACCCGGCTCCTCATCGACGCGGTGGCCTCGGGAAAGGCCGTCGCGCGCTCGGTGTACCGGCACCTCACGGGGCGCCCACTCGAGGCCGAGGCGCTCCACGTGCACACGGTGCTTCCCCGTTACGCGAGGGAGCGGGGCTACGAGGAGATCCGGCGCGTGCCCGTGCCGGTGCTCGAGCCGGAAGAGCGGCTGCACCACCCCGAGGTCGTCGTCGAGCGGGGCTACTCCGAGGAGGAAGCCCTGCGCGAGGCGTCCCGCTGCCTGGACTGTGGCGTGACGCCCGTCTTCGACGGGACGCGCTGCGTGCTCTGTGGCGGCTGCGCGGACGTCTGTCCCACACAGTGCCTGAAGCTGGTCTCGTTGCTGGACCTCGTCCGCACCGGGGACCTCGACGCGGCCGTTCTCGACGCCCTGGGGGAGGACCCCGGAGACGCCTCCGCGATCCTGAAGGACGAAGACCGCTGCATCCGCTGCGCGCTGTGCGCCATGAGGTGTCCCACGGACGCCATCACCATGGAGCGCGTCGCGTTCCAGACGACCTGGAGGAGCTCATGACGACAGCCAGAGAGCATGGAACCCGCGAAGCCCCGGCCACCGGCCTCCGCTCCCGGCTGGACCCGGAGCCCGTGCCCCGGCGCGACTTCCTGGGCCTGGCGGCTCTGTGGGCCTCGGCGTCGACCCTGCTCTTCGCGACTCTGGGGATCGCGCGGCTTCCCAAGGCCGCGGTCCTCTCCTCTCCTTCGCGGAAGTTCAAGGTCACTCTGCCCGAAGCGCTGCCGGCCGGTGAGGCCTTCGTGCCTCCGGGCCGCTCCGTGGCGCTCTTCAAGGAGGGCGGCGAGGTGTGGGGCGTCTCGACGATCTGCACCCACCTCGGCTGCATCGTGAAGAGCTCCGCCACCGGGTTCGACTGTCCCTGCCACGGGTCGGGTTTCGCGAAGGACGGCAGCGTCACCCGCGGCCCGGCCCCCACGGCGCTCAAGTGGGTGAAGGTGAGCGCCGCCGGCGGGGACGTGATCGTGGACGAGGGGGAGAGCGTGCCCCTCGGCACCAAGGTGAGCGTGTGAGCCCGGGCCTTTCCGTCTTCCTCGAGAACCTCAAGGCCGCGCCGCGCCGGGCTTACGAGGCGACGTTCCGGAGCGGGCCCCCCACGAGCGATCGCACGCGCTCGACGTTCGTGTTCGGAAACGTCTTCCTGCACCTTCACCCCGTGAGGACGCATCGCTGGAGCCTGCGCTGGTCCACGACGATGGGCCTCGGGATCATCACGTTCGCGGCGTTCCTCATCACGCTCGTGACGGGCGTCCTTCTCATGTTCTATTACAAGCCGTACCCCGACGTGGCGTACGACTCCATCAAGGACATCCACTTCGTGGTTCCCACGGGCCGTTTCATGCGGAACATCCACCGGTGGGCCGCGAACGTCATGGTGATCGCGGTCATCCTCCACATGGCCCGGGCGTTCTACACGGCGGCCTACCGCAAGCCGCGCGAGTTCAACTGGCTCATCGGAATGGCGCTCCTCGTGGTCACGCTGGGGCTCTCGTTCACGGGGTACCTGCTGCCCTGGGACCAGCTCGCCTACTGGGCCATCACGATCGGCGCCAACATCGCGCAGTCGCCGCGCGAGGTGACCGACGCCCTCCAGATCACGGATCGCTTCGATCCCGGCGGCCTCCAGAAGCTGCTGCTCCTCGGCTCGGACCAGGTGGGCGAGGAGGCGCTCATCCGCTTCTTCCTCCTCCACGTCATGGTGCTGCCGCTCGCCCTCGTGCTCCTGGCCGCGGTCCACTTCTGGCGCATCCGCAAGGACGGAGGCCTCGTGCGGCCCGCGAACGCCGACGAGAGGCTCGGGCCGGCGCCGCTCGAGACCTACCCCGTGTTCACCGAGGCCCCCCACAAGACGTACCAGCTCGCAGCGATCGTGAAGGGAAGGACGGCGGCCGTGGGGCGCGGGCCCGAGGGCACTGTGCCCTCGATGCCGCATCTCTTCTACGCCGAGGCCGGGGTCGCGATGCTCACGGTGCTCGTCTGTCTCGGGCTGGCGCTGTTCCTGGACGCTCCCTTGAAGGAGCTGGCCAACCCCGGCGTGCCCGAGAACCCCGCGAAGGCGCCCTGGTACTTCCTGGGCCTCCAGGAGCTCGTGGCCTTTTCCGCCTTCATGGGCGGCATCGGCATCCCGGCGATCGTCCTCCTCGGCCTCGGGCTCATCCCGTTCCTGGACCGCGAGGAAGCGGGGACGGGGGAGTGGTTCGGCGGCCCTGGCGGGCTTCCGCTCGTGCTCCGCTCGATCGTCGTGGGCCTGGGCTCGGCCGTGCTCGTGGACGGCATCGCCATTCGCTACGGGTGGCTGCGCGAGTGGTTCCCGAAGATCCCGCAGCTCGTCATCACGCTGGTCAACCCGGGCACGGTGCTCACGTTCATCTACGCGGCGTACTCCATCTACCTCGTGAAGAAGTACAGCTCCACCCGCGCGGGCGCGCTCGGGCTCTTCACGTGTTTCCTCTGCGGCTTCGCGCTCCTCACGCTCGTCGGGTCGTACTTCCGGGGTCCCAACTGGAGCTTCTACTGGTCTCCGGCCGACTGGCCGGTGCACTGAGGAGCCGCACGTGCAGAAGAACAAGCTCCTCCTCCTCGTCGCGAGCCTCCTGACGCTGGGCTTCCTCGTCGTGGCCGCGGCCCAGGAGAACGTGTTCCGCGAATGGCGGCAGATCCAGCGCGGCCTGAGGAGCGAAGGCGGCCCGCTGGACGTGAGGCTCCGGCAGATCGTCGTGCCGCAGCTCCGCGTGGCCGACCGCTGCGTCTCGTGCCACGTGGGCATGGCGCCGGGCGAGACCGGCCTCACCGGCGGGAAGATGGCGGCGGCCCACCCGAAGGTCGGCCACGAGCCCGCCGACTTCGGCTGTATCGTGTGCCACGGCGGCCAGGGCCGCGCCACAGACAAGGCCGACGCGCACGGCGACGTGCACTTCTGGCCCGAGCCCATGGTGCCGCGCCTCTACGCCGATGCCGGCTGCGGCAGCTGTCACACCCATCTCGCGGTGCCCAGCCTCGCCGCGCTGCGGGGCGGCAAGGCCGCGTTCGAGAGGCTGGACTGTCTCGCCTGCCACAAGCTCGAGGGCCGCGGCGGAACGCTGCGCCCCGCGGGCGGCGGCATGGAAGGCCCCGACCTCTCGCGGGCCGGCCTGTCGGGCTTCGCCGCGGATTGGTATGCGAAGCATATGGCGAAAGACGGAGCCGTCTGGAAACAGTCGTTCGGCGCGATCGCTCCCGACGACCTCGCGGCGCTCGACGTGCTGCTGCGCTCGCGGGTCGGCGCGCCCGGCCTCGTCGAGGGCAAGGCGCTCTTCCACTCCCTGGGCTGCCGCGGCTGCCACAAGGTGGCGGGTGTCGGAGGCGACGATGGTCCCGATCTGACGCGTGAGGGCGCCAAGGATCCCGGCCGCATCGACTTCACGCACGTTCCCGGAAGGAAGGATCTCGCGGGTTGGCTCGGCGAGCACTTCCGCTCGCCGGCCGCGATCGTGCCCGGCTCGGCCATGCCGATGCTCGGCCTCTCCGAGGAGGAGATCGGGCACCTCGTGAGGTACATGCTGTCGCTCCGGCACAGTCCGTTCCCGGAGGCCTACTGGCCGAAGGACCGCATCCGGGCCGAGCGGTTCGGCGAGCGGGAGTTCGCGACCGACGGCGCCACACTGTACGGCTCGTTCTGCTCGGCCTGCCACGGTGCCGAGGGCCAGGGCATGCGCTACCCGGGACTGCCCGCGTTCCCCGCGATCGCGAACCGCGACTTCCTCGAGCTCGCGCCCGACGCCCTCATCCTCGAGACGGTGAGGAAAGGCCGGTCCGGGCGGAGGATGCCCGCCTGGGGACAGAAGGACGGCGGCCTCCGGCCCGCGGAGGTTGCGGCCGTCGCCGCCTACGTGCGGACTCTCGGCGGAAACGTCGCCCTGGCTCCGGACCCGAGACCGGCCCGCTGGGCGCAGGGCGAAGCCGCGACGGGCTCGCGTCTCTATGCCGCGTACTGCGCGAGCTGTCACGGACCGAACGGCGAGGGCAAGGAGGGGACCGCGCTCGCGAACCCCGTGCTCCTCGAGAACGCCACGGACACGTACCTCTTCGAGACCATCCGCCGCGGACGCCGGGGCACGACGATGGAGGGCTTCGGCCTGCCGTCGACGGTGCGGCCGTCGCTCTCGGACCAAGAGATCGAGGACCTCGTCACATTCCTGCGAAAGGGCAAGGGGGGAGCATGAAGCCTCGCGACATCAGCCGCCGAAATTTCCTGACCGCGGCCGGGACCGCCGGGTGCTCCTGGACCGCCGAACATCCCCCCGACAC
>CAZXSG010000187.1:0-7099 GCA_964643185.1 uncultured Holophagales bacterium | reverse complement strand
CGCGTGAAGGCCGAGGACGATCTTTCCAAATACCGGTTCTACCCCGTTGTAAATCTGGGACTTTCCTACCGGTTCTGACGCCTATTCCAGGTAGCCGCTCACGTCGAGGACGAAGTCCGCTGGCGCCGCGCTCCGGTTCCGTACCTTGACGCTCGCCGAGCCGTCGGTCGTGGTCGCGATCATGAGCATCGAAGCCCGGACGAGCCCGGGTCCGCCGAACGCGACCCCGGTGGCGTCCGGCGCCGGGAGATCGCCGCGCCCCGCCGAGAGCACGCCCGCGGCGCCCGGGTACAGCACCGTGATGTTCGCGGTGATCGCCCTCGCCGACGCGGGCACACCGCAGCGTCCGGCGAGAACGAACGTCCGCTCGCCCGACGCGCCCAGCGTCGGGCCCCCGAACGGCCCGGCCGGATCCCGCGTGTCCACGAGGCGGCAGGGCGCGATGAAGTGATAGCCGAGCCCCGTCTGGGCCTGCACCTCGCTCCACGCGAGCCGCGCGACCGCGGCGTGGGTCCTCACGAGGTACTCGCCCTGATTCTTGCCGAGGGGCTCGGGGTTTCCGTTGTTCCATGAGACGCCGAGGACGCGCTCCGTGAGGCCCCGGCCCACGGCCAGGACGTCCGGCTCGTTCGCCGTCTGGCCCGCGCGCACGAGGCTCGCGGTGAGCGCTCCCTTTCCCGTGTCGTAGAGGCACTCGTCGAGGCCGCAGTTCGGATTCGGAATCGGCGCGACGACGCTCGTGAGCGTGCCTCCGATGCGCGCGCCGGCGAACGTGAAGCGCAGGGAGTTCGGCCACACCGTCCCCGCGGTTCCGTCGCCGAGGAGATTCGGCCCGTACACGGCGAGTGTGCGCGCGAGGGACTCGCGCACGGTTCTCACGCCGATCGCCGGGCTTCCGATCGACGCGTTCTGCGAGTCGACCTCGAACCGGTAGAGCTCCTGACCGTCGTAGAGCGCGTTCATCCAGAGCTGGTCGGTGTCGTACGTCCCCGCGGCGCCGATGAGGTCGCCGCCGTACGTCATGAACCCGAAGGTGCGGCCGCCAGCAACCGCTTCCACGTGGTTCTGCGTCGTGGCGCGGGCCAGCAGCGAGCGCACGTCGTCGAGGTACGTCGCGTCGTCGCTCGCGAGGCCCAGGAAGCGAAACACAGCCCCCCACTGCATCGCGACGCGGCCCGTGAACTGCGCCCAGAAATCGGCCGGCGGCTGCGTGGCCGAGCACGGCCCGCTGGGGCAGATGTACGCACGCATCGTCGCCGCGCCACGCCTCAGCGTCCTCACCACCGTTTCGTCCCCGGTGAGCCAGTAGTGGAGGAGCAGGTTGTCGAAGTACGCGTGCGAGCCGTTGAAGTTGTTGCGGTAGCCGCCGTAGCCGTTGGGCGCCTGCCCGCAATAGAACGTGGGGTCCGTGGGCCCGCACTGGTAGACCTGCGTGTGGAGCATGCGGAGCGCCGCCGGCGTGCCCAGCTCGGGCAGCCACGAGACGTCGCCGCTCCGCATCGCCCAGATCGTGGGCGTGGAGCCGGCGCTGTGGTAGTCGGTGAACGTCGCGCACCAGTACGGATCGTCCCAGTCGTCGGCCGGAGTCGGGTCGTCGCCGCCACAGTCGATCTCGTCGGAGTAGAGCGGGTTTCCCCACTGACGCGGAAAGCTCCCGAACGTCATCACACCCTCGAGGCCCTTCGCGCGAATCTCGTTGCGCGTCCTGTTGAGGACTGCGGGTACCACCTGGTCGTAGAGCGCGAGCGACGGAGGCAGAGATCCGACGGCGGCGACGGGGACTTCCGGCACCGCTTCGGAGGCCGAGAACCACTGCGCCGACGGCCACGCGCGGAGCGGTGCGTTGAGACGCGCCCACACCTCGCGGTCCAGCGTGGCGCGCGTGGGGCTCGCGGGCAGCGCTGAGAGCGCCCAGGTGGCGAAGAGCCCCTGGCGGTTCCCGATCCAGGCACGGTCGTCCACGAGATCGATGGCGAGGGATCCTTCCGCAAGAAGCCGCAGCGCCTGAGGCTCGAATCGGTGCATGCGCTCGAGCGCGATCGCGACGGTTCCTCCTGGGGTGGATGCCGCGAGCATCCCCCCGTCTGCGGCCGTTCCGGCGGTCGCGACACCCGGAAGGTCCAGCTGGAACGCCTGCGCGACGCTTCGGTCCGCGCGGAGGAGCTGGCGGACCGACGCCGTCGCGCCGGCGTTGGCCGTCGCGGTCGAGGCCGGAGAAGCGAATGCGCCCACGGCGGATAGGGACCTCGGCGCCGCGCCCGCGAGAAGGAACGTCGACCGCAGCCGGTCTGCGCGGAGCGCGTTGATGTTCCCTCCGCACGAGCGGGTGTCGTAGTCCTGCACGAAGCAGTCACTGCCCTCCCAGGACGCGACCTGCCGCACCACGGCCGTGGGCGAGCCCGCGGTGAACACATAGCGACGCAGCGACGACAGCACGCCCCCGCCCCGAGCGGGCATGTCGTACGCGCCTTGCACCGTGACGACCGCCGAGAGCGGCCCCTGGTGCTCCACGGTGACGGACCGCGTGGTCGTATGGCCGTAGGGCGTTCCCGAGATCGTGGTGGCGAGGACCCCGCCGGTCACGAGGGGAGTGCCTCCCCTCGTGACTTCGTCGAACGGCACCGACGCGGCGCCGCCCATGCGAAACGTCGCCGCACCGGTCGCGACCGTCACCTGGGAGCCGTTCACGGAGACCGTGAGCGGCGAGCCCGGCGCCGGGTTCGCGACCGAGCCGTTCGTCACGAGCCGGTACGTCGCGGTGGCGTTCGCGGCGACTGTCGCCGGGAAGGCCACCAGCACCCATTGGATGGGTGCAGCCGTACTCGAGAGACCCGCGTTCCAGCGCGCCAGCACCCGGAATTCGGCCGGCACCGCCGTTCCTCCCCCGTCCACCACGGCCAGCGACGCCGTCGAGGTCACCGCCAGGGAGCGCGGCAGCGGTACGCCCGACCTCAGCACCTCTCCGCTGCGCGCCACGCCCGCCGTCTCGCGGACCGAGAGGTCGAGCGTGGCGGGCATCGGGGGCGGCCAGGTGGCGGCGACCGCGGGAACCGCGATCGGAACGAGCGCCGAAAGAACCGCGGCGGTGATCCGCTTGGACTTCATGAAACCTCCGTGGGCCGGACCCTGAAAACCTAGGGCCCGGCTCTCACGGCAGCCATGCGCCAGATCACCAACCGCCGTCCTGCCGCGGCCCCCGTCGCCGCACAGGTTTGGCTTCCGTTTGGGCTTCTTCGGGGTCAGGGATACTGGTGAAGGTTGTGGAGCACGGCGATGACGAGATCGGCCGCGCTCTCTTCGTGGTTCGTGGTGGGGTGCTCGGCGAGGTTGATGCGGGTGACGAGTGTGGCCTCGTCTCCGACGGCTCCGGCCTTTGGAAACGACACGGGTCCGTGCCCGCACGGGTAGGTCTCGTCCCCGGACGTCTTGGCGCCGCGCAGGATGAGGATCTCGGCGGAACCCGTCGACCGATGCTTGCAGATCGAGGCACAGAGTTGCTCCCGCCATTCGGCGTAGGACTTCAGCTCGGGACTGACGTTGTAGGCAGCGCCTTCGATGCGCAGCTGGGCGCCCTGCGCGGTACTCCACGCGACGGCCTCGCTCGACGAACAGCCGCGGAGGACGATCTTCCCCGCCTTGATCCGAAGGCGTATCTCGCCGAACCAGGCCGGATCGCCCGAGTTCCCTTCCTTCTCCCGCTTCAGCCCCTTGAGCATTCCCTTGTTGAGGGAGAACGCACCGCCACCCTTTCCTCGATACATGGGGACTCCTCTCCGGGCGGGCGAGATCCGGCTCCGCCCTTGTGGGGCGTTACAGATGCAGGTGAAGATTCTGGAGAACTGCCTCCACGAGGTCCGCCGCGCTGGCCTCGTGGTTGGCCGTCGGGTGCTGGCCGAGGAGTATCCGGGTGACGAGCTGTGCCCGCGCTCCGATCCCCCCGGCCTTGCGAAACGTGGTCCCGTGGCCACAGTTGTAGGTGTCGGCACCGCCCGTCGCGGAGTCCCTCAGCAGGAGGATCTCCGTGCTCCCGGTGGCGCGAGAGAAGCAGATCGATGCGCACAGGTGCGCGCGCCACGCCGCGTACGCCATCGCATCGGCATCGAGGTTGTAGGCCGCGCCCCCTCGGGCCAGCCGGTATTCCGGCGCCGCCACCCAATCCGGGCCCTCGGTTCCATTACAGCCTCGCAGGACGAGGTTGTGCTCCCGGATGCTCTGCCTGACGGCGCCAAACCACTCCGGGTCTCCCCCTCCGCCCTGCTTTTCCCGCTTCACCTGCTGGATCAGATCCTTCATCGAGATGGCGCCGCCACTTTTGCCTCTGTACATGAGCGAGCCTCCTGCCCTCCGATTCCCCTTTCCGGAAATCGGCGCGCGGCCCGGATAAAGCTTCGCCCTGCGGACCGCTCATCCCCTATGGGTCGAGCTCGGTGCCGGCTTTCCACCCCCGTGCGTGATTTTTTCGAGACCCGGGCCCGGACCGGGCGGAGCTACTTCTTCTTTTCGGGCTCGACGGGCTTGGCTTCGGCCTTCTCGGCCTTCTCGGCCGGCTTGGCCGGTGGCGTTTCGCTGGACGGCGGCACCAGACCCTTGATGCGCATGTACGTGACCATGTTGCCGTAGTGCTCGAAGCCGTGACCGATGATGAGACCGGCGGACGCGAACCGGCTGGAATCGGCGCCGAAGAACTTCATGGCCTTGCTGAAGTCCGCGTCGGACATCGCCATCACCTTGTCGCAGAACGCGTAGGAGTCCTTGAGAGCCTTCACGAGATCGGCCTTCGAGGTCTTGGTCTTCTCGTTCTCGTCGGCCACCTTGAACGGCTCTCCCAGCCCGAGCTTGCAGATGGCGACGTTCGAGTCGGCGAGGTGGCCGACGAACTGGCCGAAGGTCTTCACCTCCGGCGTCGGCTTGAAGCCGTAGTTCTCCTCGGGCATCTTCTCCGCGGCGCGGATGTTGATGTCCTTCACACGGCCGTAGACCGGCCGGAGGCCGGCCATGGCCGGGTCCGTCAGGGGCTTCGTTTCCTGAGCGGCGGCCGTAAACGACACGAGAGCCAGGGCGAGGGCGGGAAGCGCTGCTTTTCTCATGGCCGCGAATGCTATCCGAAGGTCTTCAGCCGGCGACACCCCGGAACGCGGTAACGCACTGTTCCACGTCCGTGTCGTCGACGTCGGCGTGCGTGACCAGCCGCACGCTGCACGGCCCGGCCGCGTTGATCTTCACACCCGCGCTGCCCAGCTTCGCGACGAGGGTCGGCGCAGGCCCGAAACGGTCCACGTCCACCCCCGCGATGAGGATGTTGGTTTCCACGGTCTTCGGATCGAGCGAGATCCCGGGGATCTCCGCCAGTCGCTCCGCGAGGCGCTTCGCGCGGGCGTGATCCTCGACGAGCCTCGCCCGCTCCTCGTCGAGCGCGACGAGAGCGGCCGCGCCGAGGACCCCGGCCTGGCGCATGCCCCCACCGAACATCTTGCGCACGCGCCGCGCCTCGTGGATGAACGCCACGGACCCGAGGAGCGCGCTGCCCACGGGCGCCCGGAGGCCCTTCGAGAAGCAGACCATCACGCTGTCGAAGCCGGCCGCCAATGACGCCTCGGAGACTCCGAGCGCCGCCGCGGCATTCCAGAGCCGCGCGCCGTCGAGGTGAACTTTCAGCCCGCGCGCCCGGGCCAGCTCGAGGATGGGATCCACGTGCTCGCGCCGCGCGACGGTGCCGCCCGCGAAGTTGTGCGTGTTCTCGAGCACGATCGCGGCCGTGCGCGCCATGTACGAAACGTCGGGACGGATCCACGGAGCCACGTCGGCCGCGGCCGGAATGCCGCGCGCGCTCGCGACGGGCCTCGGCATGAGTCCCGAGAGGGACGCCATGGCCGACATCTCGTAGTGGAACGCGTGGCCCTTGGCCTCGAGGATCACCTCGCTGCCGCGCGGGGCGTGAAGGTGCAGAGCGATCTGATTGCCCATCGAGCCCGTGGGCACGAAGAGCGCCGCCGGGAAGCCCAGCAGTCCGGCGACGCGGGCCTCCAGCTTCGCGAGCGTGGGGTCCTCGCCGTAGACGTCGTCGCCCACCTCGGCCTCGGCCATGGCGCGCCGCATGTGGGGCGTGGGCTTGGTGACCGTGTCGGAACGGAAGTCGGCCACTTTCATGAAGGCCTCATCGGGTGAGCGCCGGAAGCAGCTTCTCGATCTCCGCCCAAAGCCTCTGATACGACGTCCAGACGCCAGTCAGGGCCGCATGGCGATCCGAGGCCTGCTTCTCGGTGGCCACCATCATCTCGAGCGGAGCCCCCGAGCAGCCGGCCAGCTCCTTCTCGAGCGCGGCCTTGTGCGTCGCGAACTCGGCATCGGAAATCTGGGTGCGGGCGAAGAGCTGGACCTGCGTCTGCAGTTCCTGGAGCTCCGTGAGCCGGGGCAGGCCGGCCAGCGCGCCCGGCGCCGAGAGGCCCTCCTGGGAGATCTTGCACGCGTCGATGAGCCGCTGGTGCGTTTCCTGAACCTGCATCTTGAGAGCGAGTACGTCGCGAAGGGCCATGAATCTCACCTCGTCCCGGGCATCCTCGGGTTCGTCCCGGGAACCACCTGGAAGGATAGTCGAGCGCTTATCCTGCGGCCCGCCGGAGGTCCCCTCGTGTCGCTTCGCTGCTCGTTCGCCGCGCCCGTCATCGTGGCCCTCGTGTTGACCGCATCCTGCGTGACGGTGCCGACGACGCCGGACCCTGCGGCCCCGGCGACCGCCAACGGCCCGGTCATCGCACCGCGAGAGGCCCGGGACCCCGACAGCGCGTCGAACCCCGAGGCCGTGCGCGTCACACACGCCGCGTTCGACTTCACGGTCGGCTTCTCACCCCGCACGGTGAGCGGCCGGGTCACCTGGACACTCCAGCGCATCGACCGCTCGGCGCCCCTCCGCCTCGACGTGAAGAACCTCGCGCTCGGCGATGTGAAGGCCGGCAACGCGACGAGCCTTCGCCCGGTGTCCGCGAAGACGACGAAGGTCGACGACCTCCACGGCGACGTCCTCGAGATCCCGCCCGCGCCCGGCGACGACCGCGTCGAGATCCCCGTCACGGCCAACGAGAACTCCGGAGCGCACGGCCGG
>CAZXSG010000186.1:6614-7106 GCA_964643185.1 uncultured Holophagales bacterium | reverse complement strand
GGACGGGGCGTCCCTCGCCCTCGGGAGCAAGCAGGATCCCGCGCTCTCCGGAACGATCCTCATCCTCACGACGTCGATGCCCCGCCGGGGGGACCTCACCTCGGCGGAGGGCCAGGGGTTCGCGGCGTATCTCACCAAGCCGCTCAAGAAGAGCGTTCTCCGCGAAGCGCTGGAAGCCGTTTTCGCGGACGGCGGCTCGAAGCGCCGGCCCAGCGTCCACACCCTGCATTCGCTGGCCGAGTCGCTGGGGCGCAAGCCGTGGATTCTCGTGGTGGAAGACAACGTCGTGAGTCAGAAGGTGGCCGTGAAGATGCTCGAGAAGGCCGGCTGCCGCTGCGACGTCGCGAGCGACGGGCGGGAGGCGATCGGGGCCGTGAGCCGGCGGCGCTACGACGTCGTGTTCATGGACTGCCAGATGCCGGTTCTGGACGGCTACGCCGCAGCGGCGGAGATCCGCAGGTGCGAAGGGCGGAACGCCCGGAGCCTCGCGAG
>CAZXSG010000186.1:0-6604 GCA_964643185.1 uncultured Holophagales bacterium | reverse complement strand
GCGAGCGGCGAGATCGAAGGCGTGCGGGTGCCCATCGTGGCCATGACGGCTGAAGCCATGCCCGGAGACCGCGAGCGCTGCCTCGCCGCGGGCATGGACGACTACCTCTCCAAGCCGTTCGCTTTCGACGAGCTGTACCGTGTGCTCGGACGGTTCGTGAGGGCCGAGATCGCCCCGGTTTCCGGGGTGACGGTGGTGTCCGACCCGCAGGAAGCCGTGCTCGATCCCAGCCGCATTCGAGAGATCTCGGACGGGGACCTCGAGTTCGAGGGCGAGCTGTGGCGGCTGTTCGAATCCAACTCGGCGAGCTGCCTCGCCGGCCTCGCGCAGGCTCTCGAATCCGGCGACGTCGTGCGCGCCCGAAGGGAAGCGCATTCGCTGAAGGGGCTTGCGATGAACGTGGGCGCTGGGCCGTTCGCCCGCCTGGCCGGGGATGCCGAGCGGGACCTGGTGGAGCGCCGGCCGGCACCCGTCCTGCGTTCTCTTGCGGATCTATCCCGGGCGCGCGACCTCGTCCTCGCCGAGAGGGATCGTCTGAATTTCTTCAGCCCTCCGGGCCCGGAAACGCCTCCGGCGCGCTGAAGTTTCCGGGTCCCTCCCTGTTCCCGTGGGGGGCCTGGGGGGATCGAGAAACCCCCAGATTCAATTCAGCTCGACATGCAGCGAAGAAGCTCTTTTTTCGCGCGGTAGAGCAGCGTCGCCACGTGATCGGGCCGGAGCGACAGCTCGCGGGCGACGTCCTCGCCCGACAGCTCCTCGAGCATCCGCATCGTGACGACCCTGCGCTGGACATCGGAGAGCCTGGACACACAACCCTTGAGCCGCACGTGCCCTTCGGCCACCTCGAGGAGCTGATCGGCGCCCAGCTCGGTCCCGGCCAGGTCCTCCCGCTCCGTGATGTCCTCGTGAGGCAGCGCGCGGAACGCGCGGCGACGCATGTTGCGGGCGGCGTTCCTCACGACCACCGTGAGGAGGCGCCTCGAATCCTCGGCATCGCCCACCAGGGAGCGCGCCTGCGGCAAGGAGAGGAACGTCTGGAAGGCCTCCTGGACGGCGTCCAGCGCGTCCTCGGCCCGCAGCCCCTCCTGCTGCGCCACAGACGCGAGCGCGCGGGTGTGGGCGAGGGCCAGATCGGAAACCCAGCCGACGAAACCGTCCGCGGCAAGTGAAGTGGTCTCGTGAGTCATCGGGACGGGGGATTCTAGGCGCGACATGAACAGGCCTCCGTAGAGAAAGGTTTCGAGCCCGCCCGACATGACAGCCCGTCCCGGGACCTCTCTGGATGAACCGGCCCCGAGGCCGGGATCATCGAAAGAGGCTCCCATGGAAACCCGAATCACCGTCCCCACCGCCGAGAACGCTCCCGAAGCCGCGCAGCCGCTCCTCGCGGCCATCACGAAGCAGATGGGCCGCGTGCCCAACCTCTTCGCCGCGATCGGCAACTCTCCGAACGCCCTCGAGGGATACCTCGCGTTCGACGGCCTGGTCGCCAAGGGCACCCTCTCGCGCCGCGAGATCGAGCAGATCAGCCTCCACGTCTCGGAGCTGAACGGGTGCGCCTACTGCGTCTCCGCCCACGACGCCCTCTCGAGGAGAGCGAAGCTCACCCCCGACGAGATCGACGCGGCCCGCCTCGGCACCGGCGCCAACGAGCGTGAGACCGCGATCCTCGCGCTCGCCCGGCGGGCGGTGAGAGCGAGCGGCCACGGCTCGAGGACCGAGCTGGACCGGGCGCGCGAGGCCGGCGTCACCGACGCCCAGATCATCGAGATCTTCGCGACCGTCGCGCTCAAGCACTTCACCAACACCGTCGCCGTCGCGGGGCGGATCCCCGTGGACTTCCCCGCGGCCCCACGCCTGCCCCAGGCCTGAGAGAAAGGAGACTCCATGTCCCAGCACGCAGCTCACGCTGTCCACCTCACCCTCGACACGTTCGCGACCTCGGTTCCTACGAAAGGCGTCGCGCTCCTCGACTTCACCGCCGCGTGGTGCCCGCCCTGCAAGGCGATCGCCCCCCACGTGGACGCGCTCGCCAGCGAGCTCGAAGGAGACGTCTTCGTGGCCAAGGTCGACATCGACCAGAACCCGGAGCTGGCCGAGCGCTTCAACGTGATGAGCGTGCCGACGCTCATCTTCCTGAGAGACGGCCAGGTCGTCGAGCGGGTCGTGGGCTCCCGGCCGAAGAGCGCGATCCGCGCTTCGATCGAGGCCGCCCGTCTCCCGGGCGCGGCCGCCCGTCTCCCGGGCGCGGGCTGAAAAATTGAGCGCGCGGCGGGTTCGCGCTAGGCTCTCCTGAAAACACCAGCAGGAGAAGCCATGACCATGACCCGCCGCACGTTTCTCGCCGGCACCGCCGCGCTCGTTGCCTTTGCCGCCGTCTCAACCCTGCCGCTCTCCGCCGCCCGCGACCGCGACCAGTGGGTGAAGCTCGGAGAGGTCACCGTCCATGGCAAGGTCGACCGCGATTCCATCGTGCTGCCCGCGGCCACGCGCTACGAAGCCGTCCGCTTCCACGTGAAAGGCAGCGCGCTCGAGCTCCACGACGTGGTGATCGTGTTCGCGAACGGCGAGAAGTTCTCGCCCTCGACGAAGCTCGTCTTCGGCAAGGGCGACGAGAGCCGTGTCATCGATCTCCCGGGCCACGAGCGGAACATTGAGCGCATCACGTTCCGCTACGAGAACCTCCCCGGCGGAGGGCGCGCGACGCTGGCCGTCTGGGGCAAGCGCTGAGCTCATGCGCGGCCGCGTGACGAGGGTCGCCACCGCTCTTCTCCTCCTCGTCCTCGTCGCGCGGCCCGCGCCTGCCCAGGAAGTCCCCGAGGACGCCAGTCCCCGTCTCAAGGAGCTCACGGAGACCCTCCGCCTCTATCAGATGGAGGCGGCGCGCCGCAGGACCGTGCTTTCGGCGATGGATCTCATCCATTCGGAGATCGCGAAGGCTTACGCACAGCTGCCCGAAGGCGTTCGGGGAGCGAATGCTCCGCGCTCGATCGATGCTCTCGAGGAGGCGGCTCGGCGCGCCGAGGAGTCGGGTCTCGACCGCCACCCGGTCGTTGCGAAGACGCTCGACAACCTCAAAGAGCTTGTCACGCGCTTCGTTCCCTACCAGGCGCCGGAGGAATCGAAGCGGAGGTTCTTCGAGTTCACGGTGCCCCTCACGGAGCTCCTCATCGAGGGCATGGAGCGGCAGCACAAGGAGGCCATGTTCGCGCGCAGTATCGAGGAGAGCTTCTCGAACCTGGCGCGCAGCGGCCGCACGGCCTCCTTCAGCGTGGAGCAGCACCTCCTCGACTGGGAGAAGCTCCTCGCCCGCAAACCCGGGTCCTGACTACAACTCCAGGTCGACGACGACGGGCGCGTGGTCGCTCGTGCCGAACGCCTTGAGGACCTCGCAGCGTTTCGCCTTCGCGGCGAGGTCTGTACTGGCGAGAGCGTAGTCGAGCCGCCAGCCGATGTTCCGCTCGCGCATCTGCCGCCACGGCGCCCACCACGTGTAGAGCGCGTCGTTGTCGGGGTCCAGCGCCCGCCCCACGTCCACGAGGCCCTCGGCGAGGAGCGCCGAGAAGAGGTTCCGCTCCTCGGGAAGCTGACCCATGACGGCCTTACGCTCCTTGGGATGAACGTCGCGCTCCGTGTGCGCGACGTTCAGGTCTCCGAGGAGCACGAGGGGCCGGCCGGCCGTGGCGGCCTCCCGTGCGTGCCCCGCCAGGGCGGTGAGGAACGCGATCTTGGCGGGAAAGTCCTTGCCGCCGTTCGGAACGTACAGAGACGCGACCTCGATGCCCGACACGACCGCGGAAACGGCACGCGACTCGTGGTCGAACGCCGGATGCTGGAAGCTCACGGAGGCTTCGCCCTTCACGAGGAGCGCGACGCCCGAGTAGCCCTTCTGGCCGTGCCAGATTCCGCCGTAGCCGGCGAGGCCTGTGAGGCTCTCGGGCAGCTGCTCGGGCGCGGCCTTGATCTCCTGAAGGCACAGCACGTCCGGAGCCTCGCGGGCGACGAGCTCCAGGATCTGGGCCTCACGCGCCCGTGCGCCGTTCACGTTCCAGGTGATGAGCTTCATTCGAAGTAGCCTGCGCCGTCGATGAGGTTCCACATGACGATCCCCGTCATTCGAAGTAGCCCGCGACGTCGATGATGAAGTCCACGATGCCCGTTCCCCCGTCGAGGTCGGCGTAGAACGTGAGCCCGGCGTTGGGTCCCGTTCCGAGCATCGCGTTGGTGGCGCGCACCACATGGGTGCGGAACGCATGCGCCGCGCCGGTGGGCGGGCTTCCGAGATTCGAAGCGTAGGCTTTCACGGATCCGCTCCCCGTCGCCGTCGAGACCGTCAGGTTCAGGACGAGCGCCACCGCCGTGGCCGGAATGCCGCAGCGGCCCGCGAACGAGAACGTGCGCGCCTGCCCGGCCGCGAGGGACGGCCCGCCGAACGGTCCCGCCGGGTCGCGCGTGTCCACGAGGCGGCAGGGCGTGAGTGTGTAGAGCGAACGGCCCGCGAGCACGTAGCTCGCCGTGTAGGTGCCCCCGGCGGCCGGGGTCACCACCGGATGGCTCCGCGCACCCGCGTCGGACCAGGACGTGAAGCGATACGGGCTGCCCGCGAGCGACTGATCGGGAGCGTCGAGGTTCAGGATGTAGGAGTCCCACGACGTGATCGTCTGCGGCGTGACGATGGGCGTCTGGTTGACGGTCAGCGTGAGACCGGGCGGCACCGACTGGATCGTGACGTTCACCTTCGCGGGCTGGATGTCCCGCGTGATCGTCGTCTGGGCGTTCTGCGCGTCCGTGGCCGTGAGCACGATCTCGAGATAGCTGTTGGTCGCGGCGAAGAGGTCCTCGGGCGCGGGCGCGTTGAACGTAGGGTTGTTGCCCGAGACGGGGCCGTAGAACGGATGCGTGGGCGTGTCGTGGTGGAGGTGCACCGTCCACGAGAGCGCACTCGGCGGCAGCGTGCCCTGCTGCGGGTCGGTCGCCGAGCCCGTGAGCGTGATCGTCTGGCCCACCCGGAAGAGGAACCCGTCGGCGGGCGCGGTGATCGTGGGCGTCGGCGCGGTGTTTCCCGAACTGATCGTGCGGGTGACCGGATTCGAGAACGCGCCCTGCTGATCGCGGACGCGCACGCTCGCGATCCACGTTCCCACGGCGTACGTGTGCTGGTTCGTGGGCGAGGACGTCGAGGTCTCGCCTCCGCCGTCTCCGAACGTCCAGAAGTACGTCAGCGTCGTGCCGGCATCCGGATCGCTCGAGGCGCCCGCGTCGAAGTTCACGACGAGGGGCGCCGGGCCCGACTGCGGGGTCGCCGTGTACGACGCCGTGGGTGGGTTGTTGGCGGGCGTGTAGTCGACGCGGCGGATCTGCCCGCCGCTCTGGAACGACGCGTAATAGAGCGACTGGCCCGCCGCCGAGGGACCGAACGTGAGCGCGGTGGGGCTCTCGTTCGCGGCGCCCCTCCGGCCGAAGTCGGCGGCCGAGGGCGTTCCCGTGAGCCGGAAGATCGATCCGCACACGTAGTCGGAGAAGAGGTACGAGCCGGAGTAGGGCGCGGGCCAGGCGGCGCCCGGCGGCACGAAGACGCCGCCCGATATCGAGTTACAGCCCGAGCTGGCGGTGCCGGGCACGGTGATGCCGTGCCGGTAGGTGTAGATGGGGTCCGTGAAGCCGGGCGGGGTCGCCGGGCAGTTGGACGACGAGCCCGTGACGCACGTCCCCTCCCGCGTGTTCCAGCCGTAGTCGGCGTTCGGGACGAGGTCGTCGATCTCCTCCCACACGTTGCCGCCCACATCGTTCACGTAGAAGCCCGAGGCGTCGAGCTTCTTCGCGATGCGGAACGGGTTGCGCAGGCCCCAGGCCCAGGTCTCCTGGCAGGGGCCGGCGCCCGCGGGCACGCCCGCCGGATCGGTGCAGCGGCGCGAGCCCGCGAGCCCCACCCAGGGGTTGTCGGAGGGGATCGTTCCGTCGGCGTTGAAGCGCAGGATCTTTCCGAGCGGGATGTCCTGCCTCCGCGCGTTCGCGTTGGCGTTCTGGCAGTTCGAGGAGTTCGTGATCTGGCAGCCGCCGTCGCCCACCGAGGCGTAGAGCTTTCCGTCGGCCGCGAAATGGAGATCGCCGCCGTTGTGGTTCCCGTTCACGCACGGGATGTTGTCCACGATGACGGTCTCGGTCGCGGGGCTGATGACGTTTCCCGCCGGAAGCACGAAACGCGAGATCCGGTGCACCGGGCCGTTCGCCACGTTGGCGGTGCAGTTCCCGTTCTTGGGAAACGTGTAATAGACGTAGATGTAGCTGTTCGAAGCGAAATCCGGGTCCGGGACGATTCCCAGAAGCCCCCTCTCGAAGCCCGAGCAGATCGACGCGCCGGGAAACGAGAGCGCCGGCGTGGGCAGGAGGGCGCCTCCCGAGACGACCCGGATCGTGCCCCCCTGGGTGGTGATGAGGAGGCGCCCGTCGGGGGTGAAGGCGAGCGCCGTGGGATTCGAGACGGAGGCGACGAGCGTGTCGGAGAAACCGGAGGGCAACGTCAGGCCGTGGGCCGGGCCGGCCACGAGCGCTGCCGCGAGAAGGAGGGCGGTGCGGTTGTCTCTCATGGCGGCCCGAGTATCGC
>CAZXSG010000185.1:0-7110 GCA_964643185.1 uncultured Holophagales bacterium | reverse complement strand
GCCGTTCGGCGTTCAGCAGATCGCGCATGCCCTTCGGGCCGCGGGTGTCAGCGAGGACGTCGACACGTTCGTGGCAGTGGTGCGCGTCGTCGACGGAACCGCGATCAGCCCCTATGCCACGGTGATCGACAACGTCTCCAAGGACCCCATCTTCGTGACGCCTTCCGCGCGCGTCGGCGCGACGTACCGGGTG
Source organism: uncultured Holophagales bacterium (assembly GCA_964643185.1). Lineage (GTDB taxonomy): Bacteria > Acidobacteriota > Thermoanaerobaculia > UBA5066 > UBA5066 > JAEUQS01. The sequence continues at coordinate 6,917 of CAZXSG010000185.1, read as the reverse complement.
CCCGGCGTCATCCGTACCCGCGGTCTCGGAACCACTACGTGGCGGAGCGACCTCGTCGTCTACAACCCGTCCACGACGGCGCGCAACGTGAGCGTGAAGTTCTCCTACATTCCCGAGGGCCGCACGGCCCGCTTCCAGGCCGAGCGCGTCATCAACCTCAAGGGCAACGAGGCCAAGGAGTGGGTCGACTTCGTGAAGGAGTTCCTCGGCCTGGCCGCGGACGACACGGCCAACTTCGCCAACTCCTACGTGGACGTGACACCGGCCGCCGGAGACACGAACGGTGATCCTCTCGTGGTTCTCGGCCGCACCTACAACAACCAGCCCACGGGCAACGTCGGCCTCCAGCTCCCCGGCTTCACCTCGGAGGACGGGGTCTCGGCCACGACGTCGAACACCCGGCTCACCGTCACAGGGCTCGTCTCGAACGGATCGTACCGGTCGAACGTCGCCCTCTTCATCGCCAACCAGTCGTCCACCGCGAGCGCCTCGGCCGTCATCAAGATCCTCGACGACACCGGTGCCGTGCTCAAGTCGGTCAACGTCGACCTCGACGCCTTCAATACGATCGTCCAGAAGAACGATGGCGACCTCTTCGGAGACCTCACCGGAAGCGTGAGGGACAACCTCACGGTGGTGATCGAATCCATCACCGGCAACGCGCCGGTGGCCGCCTACGCCACGCTGATCGATCAGCTCTCGGGCGACGCGGTCCTGCTGCCGGCGGAGCCCACCCAGTAAACGAGCGTACCCCTGCCCGAACGCAAACAGCATTCGGGCTCACCCCTCATTACGGCCCGGGCCCATCCAAAGGCCCGGGCCTCTTTTTTGATCTTTGGTTTCTCGATCCCCCAGGACCTCCATCGAAGAGAGATCGAAACGCCGAATACAATCCGGGCGCGGTGTGATCGCGTGAGGAGCCTTCCAGGTACGCCATGACGAGACTTTCCACCTCCTGTGACGTCGTCGTTTTCTGCTCGTCGTCGGGCCACTGCCAGCTCGATTGCGATTACTGCATCGTTCACCCGGTCATCAAGAGGACCCCGCCTGGCACCTATGAGGATCCTGGTTGCTGCCTCTGGTCGGTGACGATGTGCTTCTTCTTCTTCTTCTCGGGCATGGGCGATTTCTTTGCGTGCTTTCCCAATCGGGACCGTTTTCTCGACCGCCTTCTCGATCACGACGTCGTGGTCGCCCTCGACATCAACGGGGTGCTCCTTAACGAGTACCCGGAGCTCGCTCCCGAGAAGCTCCGCAAAGTACGTGCACTGAATCTCACGCTCCACTACAAGCAGGTGAAGGACAAGCGCGTCGAGAAGGTCTGGATCGAGAACGCGAAGAAGCTCATCGAGCGCCACGAAGGCTTGTTCGTCCTGGGGACCATCCTCTCGCCGCTCGTGAGGCCGCTCTGGGAAGAGAGCCTGGCGTTCTACGAGAAATCGGTCTTTGCCGAGACGGGCAAGAAAATCTGGCTCATCGCGGACGCGGAAAAGGCGTTCAGCCCGGAGGAGGAAGCCCACTACCGTGAGCTCGAGACACGGTTTGCGCACATCGTCGAAAAGGCGCACGTGCAGAACTTCGCAGCCGCGTTCGAGGGCCACGATTTCGTCCTCTGCCCCGCGGGGAGCACGTATTTCCGCATCTGGAACGACGGACGCGTGCAGGGCTGCCCGTATGTCGGAGAGCTGATGGACTCGGGAAACGTGAAGGAAAGGCGGCTTTCGGTGCGCGAGGGACATTTCCGCTGCGGCACCGCGAAGTTCTGCGACTGCTACGACATCGAGATGCTCGGCAAGATGCGCTACGAGAAGTCGCTGCCGGTGCATGGAACGGCCGCGGAGCCCGTCTTCACGCACGAGCCGGGCCTTTCCGATCGGGTGGCCGTCCTCTCCTCGTGAGCGAGAGCGAGGACTCTTTCCGGTTCGACGGGCTCACGAAGATCTACCGGATCTACGAGTCGCCCCGGGACCGATTGGTCGAGATCGTCACGGGACGGAATCGGCACACGCCGGTCACGGCGCTCCGCAACGTATCGGGACGTGTTCCCCGGGGCACTGCGCTCGGCCTCGTGGGCGAGAACGGTGCCGGGAAGAGCACGTTCCTGAAGATCCTCTCGGGGACGACGCAGCAGACGAGCGGCTCTCTCTCGGTGCGCGGCCGGGTGGCCTCGATCCTCGAGCTGGGAGCGGCCTTCCATCCGGAGGTCACGGGCCGCCGAAATGTCGTCCTCCAGGCCGCGCTCGCCGGTCTCACGTCCGCGGAAATCACGGCCGCGCTGCCTGAGATCGAAGACTTCGCCGAGCTGGGGGAGTTCTTCGATCGCCCCGTGCGGACGTACTCCTCCGGGATGAGCATGAGGCTGGCATTCGCCGTCGCGACGGCCGCGCTGCCCGACGTCGTGATCCTGGACGAGGCCCTGGCCGTCGGGGACGGGCACTTCCAGAAGAAGTGCGTGGACCGCATCTTCTCGCTCAAGGCGTCGGGGCGGACCATCGTGTTCTGCTCGCATGCGATGTACTACGTGACGACGCTGTGCGATCGGGCCATCTGGCTCCGCGATGGTGCCGTCGCAGCCGAGGGGGAGGCCCACGACGTCGTCCTCGCGTACGAGCGTTTCCTCGCGGCGAGTGAGACCGGGGAGCTGGCCGTGCAGCAGGCAGACTCGGCCGCCGGCAGGATCCAGCCGGGCTCGCACGGCGCGATCACGTCCGTCCGGCTGGTCGGATCCGGAGGCGATTCGCGCCGTGTGTTCCGCCCCAGGGAACGCTTTGCGGCCGAGATCGAGTTCGTGGTCGATGATCCGGCGCGACCCGTGCAGCTGCACGTGGGAGTCGCGACCCGGGATCAGGTCAACTGCTTCGCCGCGGACTCCCGGCGCGACGGCGTGGGGCCTTTCACGGGAGCCACTCACTACAAGGCGACGGTCGTCCTCGAGAGTCTTCCCCTCGCAAAAGGAGAGTTCGTGGTCCACGTGTTCCTCGGCGATGAAACTGCACTCGCGATCTTCGACGCCAACATGGATCTGTCCTTCGAGGTCGAGGCTCCCTCCTGGAGCACCGGCCTCTTCGAGGTGCCCATGACCTGGAAGCTCGAGAGGACGGCGCCGTGAACGTGCCGAACGTGCCGCTATACGAGTACGACGAGAGCCACGAGGTCGTGCGCGACTACGCGGAATACGCCGGCCTGCCCGTTGCCGAGATCGCGAGCCGCATCAATGCGTGCCAGGCGGTCAACCGGGACGAGTGGCTGAAGCAGCCGGGGACGACGTGGGAGGAGAAGGCCGGAACGTTCTATGCGAACGCCAGCGGGTACATCTTCGACCTCCTTCACGGGAACCGGTCGCGGGCCTACGTGAGGCAGAAGCTCGATCACTTCGAGCCGCGCATCCTCCAGGCTCTCGAGGCGCAGAAGGGGAGCGACGTACTTGATTTCGGCGGCGGGACGGGGACGTTCTGCCACCTCATGCACGACGCCGGCATGAACCCGACCTACCTCGATCTCGAGGGCCCCGTTCCGCGTTTCGCTGCCTGGCGCTTCGCGAAACATGGTCTTCCCATTCGCAGGATCATCTCTTCGCCCACGCGGCTGGAGCTCGACGCGACGTTTGATCTGGTGTTTTCCGACGCGGTGTTCGAGCATCTGATCGACCCTGTCGGAGTCACCCGCACGCTGGCCGCGCACCTCAGGGCCGGCGGGTTCTTCGCACTTCTCGTCGACCTCGAGGGTCACACCGAGGACATGCCGATGCATCGGGACGTCGACGTCGACGTGATTCACGGAACGCTCGAGGAGAGCGGCCTCGTCTGCGAATTCGGTCGCGGCCGCTTCGCCTCGGGCTGGCGGAAGCCGAACGGGTGATCGTCAGCCTGCGGATGGACCTCCCGCGGGCTCCCCGCGACCTCGCCCGCGCGTGTGTCCGGGTTCGGGATCTCTGGACCGCGGAGCGCGGGTCGGGCCTCGAGGTCGTGGCCGGTGACGATCCCCGCGCCGACGTCGAGCTCGTCGTCAGGCAGCCCGAGGCGCTACCGGCTCGCGGAGGTCTTCACCGCGCGCTCGAGGCCCTGGACCGCGAGGGAGGCGCCGTCGTTCCTTCGGGAACCTGGCCCGGCGGACCGTCGCTTCCCGCTCCCTGCGTCGCCGCGTGGGAGCTGGACGCCCTCAGTGTCTGGGACGGCCCCGCCCGCGAGCCCTTGGCGCCCGAGAACGCGCCCGTCGTGCTCCGGAGGCGCGACGCGACTGGTGCGAAGGGCGGAACGCCCGGAGCCTCACGAGCAGGTGCGAAGCCCGGAACGGGCGGAGCCTCACGAGCAGGCGGTGCGGTTCGGTGCGCCCCGGGGTTTTTCGTGCACTCGTTTCTCGGGCGGAAATCGCATCCGCGTCCCGACGTCGCCGCGCTCCTGCCGCGCGACGTACGGAGCGTGCTCGATATCGGCTGCGGCGAGGGGGCCTTCGGCGCCGCGCTCGAGCGGGACGGTGTGAGGGTGATCGGCATCGAGCACGACCTCGAGGCGGCGCGGGTCGCCGAATCCCGCCTGACGCGCGTTTTCGCGGCGGACGTCGACGACGTCCTGGATGAGCTCGGAGAGGGCGTCGACGCGATCGTGCTGGCCGACGTCCTGGAGCATCTTCGGGACCCGCTCGGCGTGCTCGCGCTCCTCGCGGACCGCGCGCGGGACGCCACACGGCTCGTCGTGTCGGTGCCCAACGCGGCCCATGCCTCGGTTCTCGCGGGGCTGCTCCAGGGGCGCTTCGATCCGGCGTTGGAGGGCATCGTCGCCGAGGACCACGTCACGTACGCGGGCCGTTTGGGGTGGGTCGCGCTGCTCGCGGCCGGCGGCTGGGAGGTGGAGACGGAGACGGCCGTTCGAATGCTCCCGCCCACGGCCGAGCCCTGGGCCGCGGCCCTGCGCACGGTCGTCCCCGCAGAAGAGTCCGGCAACCTCGACGTCCTCCAGTGGCTCTTCCGCGCTCGGAAGGCGCCCAAGCGCACACTCGAGCAGTCCCTGGAATTCGGAACGGAAAACCACACCGCTTTCGACGAGGACGACCCGATGTCTCTTCTTTCCGAGCTCGGGGCTCAGCCGGTGGAGCTTCCGAACGCGGCGTCCGGATTGGCCCTGGACATGCTGCTGTCCTGTGGTCTGGCGACCGGGCGCGGGGCCGAGACGCTCCGCCGCGGGCACACCGAGAAGGGCCTTCGCCGCAGGCTCTCCTCGCGCTGGGTGCTGGATTTGGACCGGAGCGGGGGACCTCTCACCGGACGTGTGGCGGTCGCGGCCGACGCCGCCGCTGCGCTGGGCCTGCCCGTGGATCGACAGGCACTCGAAACGGACGTCCTCCGCGTGAGAGTCTCGCCCCCGTGAGGATCGTCTACGTTGCCGAAACGCTCGCGCTTCCGGGCGGAGTGAAGGGAATCGTCGAGCACGCCGCCGGACTCGCCGCGCGCGGGCACGAGGTCTCGATCGTCACGAAGGAGTCCTCCGCGTGGATCGACGTGGCCGTTCCGGTTCTCACCGTGCCTCGCTTCGATCGTGAGTTCCTGCCGGAAGCCGACGTGCACGTCGCCACGTGGTTTCCCACGGTCGTGCCCGTGGCCCGGGCCGGCCGCGCCCGCGTCGTCTTCCACTTCTGCCAGGGCTATGAGCCGCTGTATCCCTTTCAGCAGGACCGGCGCGCGGAGATGCTCGCGGCCTACGACGAACCCGTCCCCAAGCTCCTCCTTTCACCTCATCTCGTGGACGTGCTGGCGGGGCACCCGGGGACGCTGTATCCGCTTCCGCCGGGCCTGCGGGTCGACGACTACGCCCCGCCGGATCCGGATCGGCGAGAGCCGCGCCGGCCACCCGTCATCGGCGTCGTGGGGCCCTGGGAGCTCTCGATCAAGGGCGTGGAGACGTCCCTGCGCGCCGTGGCGCGCCTCCGCGCCGGGGGGCTGGCGGTGAGGCTCCATCGCGCCAGCCAGGTGCCGCAGCTCGAGGCCGAGCGGCTGGTGTGCCCGAGCGATACCTACGTGTGCCTCGCGAGCTACACCGAGATGATCCGCTGGTACCAGGGCCTCGACCTCTATCTCTTCGGCTCGACCGATGCGGAAGGCCTCGGGCTCCCGCCGTTCGAGGCGCTGGCCGCGGGAGTTCCTCTGGTTGCAACGGAGATACCGTCGCTGCGGGTTCTTCCCGATGGCGCGGTCCGCCGCGTCCCCGTGGGAGACGATGCCGCGATGGCCGACGCGGCTCGGCGAATCCTCACAGAGCCGGGTGTCTGGGCGGAACGCCGGCGGGCAGGTCTCGTAGCGATTCAGAATCACCGTCTTTCGAGGACCATCGATGCGCTCGAAGCCGCGATGGAAACCGAGATCCGGCGGTCCGAAACGGTCGTCCGGGGGCCAAGGCCATGAGAGTCGTGGTTGACCCGGCTGCACGGCACGCGGTCCTTGCCGTGATTTCGGCACTCCTGATCGGCTGCGGGAAGGGACCGACCGAGACTTACCTACTTCCTGAAGGCCTACGGCAAGGTTGGGTCGTCGTCGAGTTTGGGCAGGCAACGTGCTCGACCTCGCTCGGTGGTGTCACTGGCAGGGAAATCCGAGTCGGCACTGACGGGTATGGCTGTACCTCCGAGAGTCCGGACAACCGGCTGATGTACTACCAGTACCTTCTCGTGAAACCGGATGGATCTCGAAAGAGGGTTCGGGAGGGCGAGGCGATTCACCTCCCAGCGACGGTTCAGGTCAGGATGGGAGCCTGCAATCTAACTGCGTTCCCGTTCTGGTGGGGTAAGAAGGCTGACATCGCGGGCACAGCGGGCGACCTACTGCGAGCACGGCATCCGGACTGCAATTCCAGCCCTTGAATTCTGATCCGATCAAAACACGTCGTGATCCGCGAATCGATAGTCAGACGCCCGGGCAGCGGACATGC
>CAZXSG010000184.1:0-7112 GCA_964643185.1 uncultured Holophagales bacterium | reverse complement strand
GGCGCGGGGCCCCCTTGAAATGGATGGGGCCCGGATGGGGGGCCGGGCCGATGTCGGCGGAAGGCGATATGGGGCCGGATTCCCTGGGCTCGGGCACAGTGACCTCGAGCACGAGCGCGGTCGCGGTCGCCGGGATCCCGCAGGCTCCCGGTCCGACCACGAACGTGGACCACACGGCCCGGATGTAGCCGTAGTAGTCCTCCACGCGGCACCGCGGGACCGCGGCGAACGAGGCCGCCGCCGAGTCGCGGGTCCGAAAGGAAACCTCGCTGACCGAGGCCTCGGACCCCGGGCCCTTCGCCGTGAGGCGGAACACGTAGAAGCCCTCGACATCCGGGAGGAACGTGGCGTCTCCGGGAGCCGACGATTGTGGTTGGGACCTCGATGCTGTGGGCCGCCGCACGAGCTCCCAGACGTGCTCGGCGCCCGTTCTCGGAAAGGGCTTGAGCAAACGTTCCTCGCCCTTGCGCCCGAAGGGCGCGTCGATCGTGGCGCGGTCGGCCAGGGCCGGAGCCGCGAGGCGAACGGCGGCTCCCTGGAAATCGGTGGTCAGGATCAACCCGTCCCTGCGGCGGCTCATACCCTCGAGGGAACCGAAAGGGGAAATGACGCCGGTCGAGCTCAGGCGCGAACTGAGTGCGCGCCCACGGCCTTCGCGGTCGTAGCGGAACAGGAGGTTCCCATGGAAGTCCGCCACGAGCAGGTAGCCCCCGGGCTCCATGAGCATTCCGAGAGCGCCCCAGCGCTGACTGTCGAACTCGGACGGGTTCCCGGACGAATCGACCCGGAAGATGCCTCTGCCCGTGGCGACGAGGAGCAGGCCGTCGTCGTCGAAGACGATGCTCTCGATTCGGGATGATAGGTCGGAGAACAGGGTCCGCGTGCCGTCGGACTCGAGCCTGTAGACATTGTCGAGGCTCGCGAAGAAGACCTCTCCGCTCTTCGAAACGGCGAGGCCGGTGGCATGGCTTGCCCCGCGGCGAAGGGTCGCGACGGTTCCGTCGGGCGCGACCTTTCGAATGGAGCCCGACCAGGACGTGAAGATGAGATCCCCATTCGGGGCGTGGGCGAGCATCGACGGGTAGTACAGACGGGCCACGTCGCGGGGTCCGTCGACCTCGGAGCACTCACGGGGCTTGCCCGCGAGGGTCGTGACGACGCCGTCCGAGATCGCCCGGATCGTGCACGCGTAGGAATCGGTCACGAACGTCGTCCCGGCCGCCGATTCGATCGCGTGCTGGGGGGATCGGAACCTCGCCGAGGCAACGGGGCCGTCCGTCGCGCCGCGCGGGTTTTCGACACCGGCATGGGTCGTGGGCACGTTGTCGGCACCGTACCGGCGGATCGCGTTGTTCTCACTGTCGGCCACGTAGATGTCGCCGTTCGGGGCTTCGAGGAGGGCCCTCGGATTTCTCAGCCTGCCGAGGATCGGGTCGGCCGGATCCGGGTAGACGAACGGGTCGTAGAAGTGCCGGCCGTCGGGCTTGTAGCGGTAGATCTGGTTCGTGAGCACGTCACAGACGAGAACGTCACCGTTCTCGAGGACGATCAGGTTCTCGGGCGTGAATCCCAGCTCGGGCGCGGGCAGGAGGTGCGGCGGCCCCTGGGCGGGCACGACCTTCACGACCCCTTCCTCCTTGTACGAGAAATAGAGGGTGCCGTCGTCCGCGACGGCCATGGCGTCGGCGCCAGTTCCGGCCTCCAAAACGTCGATCGTGCCGTCGGTGTTGACTCGAGCGGGTGAGTTGCCCGAAAGCACATAGATCCGGCCTCGGGAGTCCGAGCTGATCGAGGTGAAGAACCCGTAGAAACCGGCGTGCGTCTCGACAGTCCCGTCCGGCCGGACGCGCCGGACCTTCCGACTGTGCGGCTCGTAGAAGTAGACGTTGCCCTTGTCGTCCATCGCGGCACCCGTGGGGAACTGGAGCCGGGCATGAACGCCCCGGCCATCCCGCCCCACCGTCTGGGGCGACGCGCCTCCGGCCAGCGTGGTCACATGGCCGTCCGGGGATATCTCGCGAATCGCGTGGTTGTTCGTGTCCGCAACCACGAGAGTCCCATCCGGACGGCGTGCGATACCGGTTGGGTTCCAAAACCGCGCCAACGTGCCGCGGGCGTCCTTGTAGTCGGCGGCCGAAGGTGCCCCAGCGAAGTCGACGAAGGCGTAGGCGGCCGGGGGGTCCGCCAAAGCGGCTCGCGAGAGTGAGAGCGCCAGGAGGGCGAGCAGGGAACGGTTCATTGAATGAGTCCTCGTATTGGAATGAGAGGCGCCGTGGACCGGGCGCGGCACCGCCGAGGATATCATTTTGAATCCCGCGCGGCCCCGATCGCGGAGGTTCGCTGAAAGCGAACCGGGCTTCTCAGGTCGCCTGCCGTTTCACGAACGCGACGTAGCGATCCGTCCAGCCCTGGAGGAACTTGCGGTCCTTCGGTCCGATCTCACCGGCCTCGTCGACGAACCCTTCGCCGGCCTTCACGAAGGCCTCGGGCTGACCCATGGTGCAGACGTCGAGGTACGCGAGGATGTTGCGCAGGTGCTGCTGCGCCATGGCCGTGCCCATGGGCCCGATCGACGCCCCCAGCACGCCCGCGGTCTTCCCGGCCCAGACGCTCTGTCCGTACGGCCGCGAGCCGTGGTCGATCGCGTTCTTGAGCACGCCGGGCACCGAGCGGTTGTATTCCGGCGTGACGAAGAGCAGCGCCTGCGCCGCGCGGATCTCGCCTCGGAGCCGAACGACCGGCTCGGCGGGTGTGCCGTCGTCGTCCTGGTTGTAGAGGGGCAGATCGTCGATGCGGATCTGCTTGAACGAGAACTCCTGGGGCGCGAGCTTCGCGAGTCCGGTCGCGAGCTGGCGGTTCACGGAATCTTTCCGAAGGCTGCCGACGATGACGGCGATTTCGAACTGGGTCATTGAGCTCCTCCAAAGGCCTCGTCGCACACGGGCGGCCGAGGAGGTCAGACTATCAGGGGATCCGTGGGCAAGAAGGTCGATGTGCCCATCTGCCCCCGTCACACGTCCGTCACGAACGTCCCGCAGAATCGCCGCATGGGAGCGCCGCGCATTCTCGTGGTCGACGACGACCCCGGCACGGTCGATCTGCTGCGCCTGTACCTCGAGAACGCTGGTTTCGCGGTGGACGTAGCCGTGAACGGAGTCGAGGCCCTGCGGCTCGCTCGCGAAGGGACGCACGACCTGCCCGTCCTCGACGTCATGCTTCCGGGCCTCGACGGTTTCGCCGTGTGCCGCGCCGTCCGCCGCGAGAGCGCGGTGCCCGTCATCCTGCTCACGGCCCGCACCACCGAAGACGACCGCCTCGCGGGCCTCGGCCTCGGTGCCGACGACTACGTCACGAAACCGTTCTCTCCCCGTGAGCTCGTCGCGCGGGTGAAGGCGATCCTCCGCCGCACGAGCCCCGACGCCGCGTTCGAGGCCCCGCGCCGCGTGGGCGACCTGACGCTCGATCCCGAGACCCGAGCCGTCGTCGTCGCGGGACGCGAAGTGCACGTGACTCCCACCGAGTACCGCCTCCTCGCCGTTCTGGCGGAGCGCGCCGGCAAGACGTACTCGCGCGAAGAGCTGGCCGTGCGCATTTTCCCCGAGGACAGCGAGGCCCTCTCACGCACCATCGACGCGCACGTCATGCGTCTGCGCAAGAAGCTCGAGGAGAACCCCTCGGAGCCCCGGCGTCTCGTCACGGTCTTCGGCGCCGGGTATCGACTGAAGGTCCACCCGTGAAGGCCTTATCGATCCGGCTGAGACTGTCGCTCCTCGCGGGCGGGCTCGTGGTCGTCACGGCGTTCGCACTCGGCTTCCTCGGCAGCCGCATCAGTCGCAACGAGTTCCGCCGTGTCGAGGCCGTCGTCGCGGTCGCGCCGGGCGGCCGCATCGATCTCGAACGGCTGCGCGACCCGCTCCTCTTGGAAGCACGCGAGAAGAAGGGCTTTGCGGGAAGCGCGACGCTTCTCGAACGGCTGCGGAAAGGCAGCGGAGCGGGCGGCCTCGTCCTCGTGTCGCGCGACGGTCAGGTCCTCGCCGCCGCGCCCGAGCGCCTCACGCGCGCGCGCATCGTCGTCACGCCCGACGGAGCGCTCCGGGTGGAGAGCGGAAACGACGTCGCTCTCGTGCGGGGCTCCTCGCTCCTCCTCGGGCCCGGTGACGGAATCGCGTCGGCGACTCTGTGGGCCGTCCCGGTCCCCGAGCCCGAGGAGGCCGACGGACGCGAAGGGGCCTTCATGCGGTCTGTGAACCGCGCGCTCCTCCTCGCCGCGCTCGCCGTCGCGCTCGCGGGTGCGGTGGCCACGTTCCTCCTCGTGGGGCGCGGAGTCGCGCCACTCGTGGCGCTCACCGAGAACGCGCGTCGACTGGCCCGGGGGGAAAGGGCCGAGAGGCTCGATACGGGCCGCCGCGACGAGATCGGCCGTCTCGCCGAGGCCTTCGACGCGATGAGCGTTGCGCTCGAACGCAACGAGCGCCTGAGGCGCGACCTCGTTTCCGACGTCGCGCACGAGCTGCGCACGCCGCTCACGAACCTGCGCGGACAGCTCGAGGCCCTTCAGGACGGGCTGCGGTCGCCCACGCCGGAGGTCATCGACTCGCTGCACGGCGAGGCCCTCGCGCTCCAGAGGCTCGTCGAGGATCTGCAGGATCTGTCCCTCGCCGACGCCGGCGAGCTGCGTCTGTCGCGTAGTCCCACAGATGTTGCCGCCGCCCTCCAGAGGGCCACCACGGCGATCGAGCCGGTGTACCGGACAGCGGGAGTGACCCTCGAGGTCGAGGCCGGCTCGCCGCTGCCGCCCCTCGACGCCGATCCGTTGCGGCTGGGGCAGGTGCTTCGCAACCTCCTCGAGAACGCGGCGGCGCACACCCCGAAGGGCGGCCGCGTGACGCTGAGCGCCCGCCACACGGCTGCCGCCGCCGTCGAGATCGCGGTGTCCGACACGGGCGAGGGGATCCCGCCCGAAGCGCTGGACCGCATCTTCGAGCGCTTCTGGCGGGCCGACCCCTCGCGCTCGAGAGCCACCGGGGGCACGGGCCTCGGTCTCGCGATCGTACGGAGCCTCGTCGCCGCGCACGGCGGCACCGTCGCGGTCGAGAGCCGTCCGGGACAGGGCTCGACGTTTCGTGTCCGTTGGCCGTCATCGAATCGTCACACACCGTGACTATGTTGCGGGCGTGGAGGAACCCGCAATGAAACGACACCCTTCGATTCAGCTCCTCGTGTTCGCAGCGTTCGCAGTCCAATCGATGTCCGCCGCGCCTCCCCTGGATCCGGCCGCCGCCAAGGTGGACGAGTATCTGTCGCGCATCGAGGGCTACGGGTTCTCTGGAGTCGTCGTCCTCGGCCGGGGCGATCAGGTGATCCTCGAGAAGGGCTACGGCCTCGCGAACCGTGAGGAGAAGATCCCCTTCGGGCCGGAGACCGTCGTGAACACGGGCTCGATCACGAAGCAGTTCACGGGGGCCGCGATCCTGAAGCTCGAGATGCAGGGGAAGGTCCGTACGACCGACGCCATCTCCCGGTTCTTTCCCGAGGCCCCGGCTGACAAGAAGGCCATCACGGTGCACCAGCTCCTCACCCACACGGCAGGGCTGCACCACGACTACGGCCCTTCGGACGACGAGAGAGTCGGTCGCGCAGAGATCGTCGACCGCATTCTCACCCGGCCGCTCGCCTCGAAACCGGGCGCCGTCAACAGCTATTCGAACGCCGGCTACTCGCTCCTCGCGGCGATCATCGAAACGGTGACCGACGGATCCTACGAGTCCTATCTCGCGACGAACCTGTTCGCACCCGCCGGCATGAAGAAGACGGGCTACATGCTCCCCGTTTGGGAGCCCAAGTCGCTTGCAGTGGGCTATCGCGGTGACGAACGCTGGGGGACGATCCCCGGCCGGCATTTCGGCCCCGAGGGGCCGTTCTGGAACCTCAGAGGGAACGGCGGACTCCAGACCACGGTGGGTGACATGTGGCGCTGGCATCGAGCGCTCCTGGGAACGGACGTGCTGTCGGCGGCGGCCAAGGAAAAGCTGTTCCGTCCCTGGGTCCGCGAAGAGGGCGACATGTCGTCTTACGGGTACGGCTGGTCGATCGTGAAGACGCCGCGCGGAACGACGGTCGTCATGCACAACGGCGGGAACGGCATCTATGCGGCCGACTGTCGGCGCTATCTCGACGAAGGCCTCTTCTGGTTCGTCGCGTCGAACGGCTCCGAGGCCCCGGCGATCCCGGTGAGCGACCGCATCGCGGGGCTCGTGTTCGCCCGGGAGGTTCCGCTGCCCCCGCAGACGATCACCTCCGACGCTGCCGGGCTCACGGCGCGCGCGGGCAGCTACCAGCTGGCGGCCGGGGGCACCATCACGGCGGCCGTCGATGCGGGGCGCCTCGCGCTGTCGAGCACCGATCCTGCCGCACTGTCGTTCCTCCTGGGTGGCGGCGCGATCGATCACGAGTGGGCCGGGAAGCTGCGCGAGCGGACGCTCCAGCTCGTGAACGAGACCGCGAAAGGGAATGCCGAGCCCATCTGGAAGGCGTTCACCCGCCCGGGGGGACCGGGCTCGGGGATGTCGCTCGAGGCCGTTCGCTCGCGTGAAGCAAGGTTCTGGAGCGGCTTCCGGAAAGAAAGCGGAGAGCTCCGCGGCGTACAGACCCTCGCCGTGTTTCCTGCCCGGCCCGGCATCGCCGGGGTCCTGCTGCGGCTCGAAGGCAGCAAGGGCTCGGCGTACCTCCAGTACGGGTGGGAGGACGGCGAGCTGGTCGGGATCCGCCCGATTCCGTCGCTCCCCGGCGCGCGCTTCGTGGCCGTCAAAGGGGGCGGGTTCGCCCGCCTGGATTTCCGGTCCGGCGAGGTGGCGACCCTTCGCTTCGACGGGGACACGCTCGTGCTGCCGATCGGGGGTCAGGAGCTGCGCGCCACACGGAAATGACGACGCGGGGACCTCGTGCCATCATCGCCTGCAGGGGGAGCCGACGATGAGGATCCCGGTTTCGGTGGCCGTCGTTTCCATGCTGCTGGTGGCTCCCTCGAACGCGCAGGAGGCCAAGACGATCCAGGGTGAAGCGATCCTGGCTCACCCCGCAGGAAAGCTCGCGCTGAAGTGCGCGGAGCTCTT
>CAZXSG010000183.1:0-7137 GCA_964643185.1 uncultured Holophagales bacterium | reverse complement strand
CCTCGCTCTGATCACGATCACCGGAATGGGTGTTCACGATCGCCGGAATCCGCAGCTGGTCTCGAGTGATGAGGAGCCAAGTGTGCCAGCTCTCCCAGTTTCGGCCGCCGGTCGACGCCACGAGTGGGGAGATCCATGCAATCTCCTGTTCCACAGCGTCGAGGAGGAATCGGATCGCCGAATCGGAAAATCGAAAGCCGTAGTCGGTGAACTCGGCCGTCACGTCGTCGCCTTCACCCATCGTCACGAGCGAAACGAGCTCGGCCCGTAGATCGTCATAGGTCGTGTTCGGGCCGTGGGACGCGAAGCGCCTACGCGCCTGCCTGGCCGCCTCAACGAGCCAGAAGAGCTGATTTCCACCGACCTCAAGAACCTTGTCACTCGGCAGTGCCATCCGCATCCTCCCAGAAAAATCGTACCCGGATCGTACCCGTGAACGAAATGGAGCCGCTCTCACGAGCGGCCCTAAGTCCTTGGAATCAATGTTGAGCTGTACAGGATCGAGCCGTCGACCTCCTGAATGCCATTCAGGCTGGCAACCCCTCCACTCCCGTTGACCGGCCGTAGAGAAACTCACACACTCCGCTGGATATGCGGGTTGTTCGCGTTCTCTTGCGTTGACGGTGAGTTGCATCTACCGCGGTACCCGCGTGGCACCGGGCGTCCGGTGGTACCAAGGTGGTACCAAAAGAACGCCTGAATGTGGCACGGCAGGAGACGCGCCCATGGCCGAGAAGCGCATAACGAAAGGGTTGCTTGACGCGGCCCGCCTCTCCCCTCCCACGGTACGCCGCCGCATCTTCGACACGGAGCTTCCAGGCTTCCTCGTGACGCTGCACCCGAGCGGGCGCGCCATCTTTGCGGTTCGCTACGTGGGCCGAGACGCACGCCGGTTCACGACGGTCGGGACGTTTGGAACGTTGACCCTCGAACAGGCCCGGGTCGCGGGCCGGAAGCTCCTGGCCGAGGCCCAGCTCGGGAACGACCCGGCCGAGGCGAAGTGCAACAAGAAGGCTGCGGAGCGAACCGCACTCACGTTCGAGAAGTGGGCCGTCGACTACCTGAAGTCCATCGAGAAGGCGCGAAAGCGAATGGACCATATTCGCGGCTATGTCGAGCGCTCCAAGGTCGCTTGGGCCGGGAGGAAGCTCGCGGCAATTTCGCCCGATGACGTTCGCGCGTCGTACCAGACGATCTCCGAGAAGGCGCCCGTCGCCGCGAACCGGTGGCTGGCGACGATCGCCGCCCTTTTCCGGGAGGCCGTAGACCGCGGCCTGATTCCAACGAATCCCGCCGTGATCAAGGCCCGCTTCCGAAACAAGGAAGGCGAGCCACGGAGTAGGTTCCTGTTCGACCCCGAGACGGTTCGCCTGAACGCTGCAATCCCACTCGAAGACGAGCCAGTGCGCACGGCGTTTCAGCTTCTCTTGGAAAACGGGAACGCGCGCGAGCGAGGTGCTGAATGCGCGATGGGAGGATCTCGACTTCGAGTCGCAGATATGGCGCCTACCGAAAAAACGAAGAGCGGGCGCCCCCAAACGATCCACCTGGCCGCCGAGACCGTCGCTTGGCTCCGAGCGACTCCACGGGCGGGAGCGTTCCTAGTGCCCGGCCCCTCGCCGCTCAAGCGTCGTCATTCGCTTCGGAGCGCGTGGGTGCGGGTCGCCGAGAGGGCCGGGCTGGAGGGCGTTCATCTTCACGACCTACGCCGGAGCTTTGGGCGCCGCGTGACTCTCATGGCCGGACTCCACGCCGCCCAGCTGGCGCTCCGTCATTCACGACCGGAGGTGACGAGTCGGGTCTACGCGCCAATGCTCGGAAGCGAACAAAGCGACACGATCGCGAAGGTCGTCCCGTTGATGCGAGGCCGGAAGCCCGTCGCGGCCGGGAAGTCCCAAAAGTGACTTGCGATCCGTTGTCCTTGCCTTCCCCCGAGGAGCGCCGAGAACGAGAACTCTGCGAACTGTTGCGATCGATGGGAGTCGACACGGTGGCGGTTCTCTTGAAGGCATACAGCGATGAACACCAAAAGGCGCTGGAGGCCGAGATAGCCAGCATGAATGCTGACGCCGGGATGAAGCTAGAAGGCACACGCCGTCGGGGACCCAAGAGGGACGAGACAGCCAACTGGGCGCTTGTCTTTGCTTGGTTCGACTACCTGGCCCTCTCAGCCCTTGCGGAGGAACGAAGAACGGGAACCAAGATCCCGAGTCGAACGCGGTGGCTCGCCGAATGGCAGGCTAGCGACTTGCGGGCGCGCGGTCTCGTGCAGGATGACCGGCTCGAACCGTTGCGGGCCTCCTTCGAGACGAAATGGCAGCGACACACAGACCTGATCAAGAGTGTGTGGGACGGCCTGAATCCACGGCTCGAACTTCAGGCCGCCAGAATTGCGCCCGACCTTCCGATCGAATCCGCGCGCACAAAAGTGCATCGCTTTAGCACGGGCAGTCGAGACTAAGACCCCTCGCAATTCTCCGAAAGATCAGTCAAATAGCGAGGGGTGTGGGTTGATGCCTACTCCGTATCTTGCCCCTGTGTTCGCGTACCCACGCGACGAAAGGGGAGACAATGAACCTAAGCGAACCGCCGGAATTGTCACGGCTGCTGACCTCCTCCGAGCTTGCGGAACTTCTCAGGATCAAGCCGCAAAGCCTGCGCCGAATGCGCTGGTCCGGCAACTCACCGCCCTTCTTGCCCGGGCGGAGAGTCTTGTACGACCCCGCCGACGTAGCCCAATGGCTTGCCGGACGGAAACGGCGCTCCACCTCCGACGACGGGAGGGGTGCAGCGTGACGAGGCCAGCCACTAATGAGAATGGCCCACGGGCGCGCGCCAACGCGACCCGCGGCCATGGGAAAGGGAATCTGCATTCCAACGATAGGCCCGGCGGCCCCGAGGCGCAAGAGGCTGGGTTGGTCGCACGGATCGTGGCCGACGTGCTGGCCCTAGAGCGTCTGCTCCCCGAGGCTGCTCGCTGAATCGCGGCCGATGTCGCCCGCATCGTCGAGCAGGTTCACGAGGAGCGCGCATGGGGCGATCACAGGCCCCCCGCCCAACTTCCGGACCTCGCTGATTCGCCGCACGGTGACGCCTGACGCCGCTCGAAAGCGACTTCGGTCAACTTCTCGAAGCCAGAACAGGCGCCGCGCCGCGCCGCTCGGGCCGTGAATACGTCGGGCTGTGCCCCGTTCACGGAGACAGGAACCCCTCACTCTCATTTCGGGAAGGCGACAACGCGAGAATCCTCACCGTTTGCCGAAGCCATGGTTGTTCACACGGCGACATCGCAGGTGCAATCGGTTGGGAAGGCGATATCGGGTTCGATTCGAGAATCTCCAGCGATCCACCGCGGGCGCGCTACGACTACCACGACGCCGCAGGCAAAGCGATCGCTACGAAGGTCAGGCGCGACACCGACGAGCCGGGCAAGAAGTGCTATTGGGAGCCGAAACTCGACGGCCGGAAGATGCCGCTGTATCGGCTGCCCGAGGTGCTCAAGGCTCGGGCCGCCGGAGAACGCGTCTTCATTTGCGAAGGTGAGCGCGATGCCGAGACTTTGCGAGGGTTCGGGCTTGTCGCGACCACGAGCCCTCATGGCGCCGTGACCTCCCCATCACGATGGCTTCCCGAGCACACGGAGGCGCTCGCGGGCGCCGATGTAGTGATCCTTCAAGACAACGACGAGCCGGGCCAAACCCACGCGAGAATTGTCGCGGAGGCGTTACGCGGCCACGCGAAGCGCCGGATCCTCCCGCCTTTCCCCGGCTCGAAGGGCTTCGACGTGTCCGCCGCAGTGGCCGCCGGACTAACCGGTGATGCCTTCCTAGCTATCGTCGAAGCGACGACGACGGAGTCGCAGGGTTCGATTCCCGGCGCCGCGGAGGACGACGGCCGACCGCGTGCGATGACGGTGAGGGAATTTCTGGCGCTGGAGATTCCGCCCCTGGAACACGTGGTGAAGCCCCTCCTTCGGGACAAGGGCCTCTCGATGATCTACGCGTCGCGCAGTATCGGGAAGACGTGGGTCGCGTTGAGCGCAGCGCTGGCCGCAGCGTCTGGCTCCTCGGTCTTCGGCCCTCGCTCGGGCCTCGGCGGTTGGACGGCCCCGACACCGCGGAGCGTTCTCGCCGTCGATGGCGAGATGCAAGCGGTTTCGTTGCAGGAGCGAATCACAAAACTCATCGTAGGTTGCGCCTACGATCCCGAAGACCGACTCCGGATTCTCGCGGCAGACCATTCGGAGCGCGGCTTGCCGCCTATCAACCTCCCGGCAGGGCAGGACTTCATCGAAGGGATTCTGGGTGATCGCGACCTGCTCCTTCTCGACAACGTGAGTTCGCTGACGAGCGGCCTCAAGGAGAACGACAAAGACTCGTGGGAGCCCGTCAACGAATGGCTCACCCGGCTACGCCGAAGGGGATGTACCGTCGTCCTGGTCCATCACGCGGGCCGTAGCGGCAACTCCCGGGGTACGTCCGGACGCGAGGACTTTCTCGATACCGTGGTGAGCCTTAAGCGGCCGGAAATCTACTCCCCGGAAGAGGGCGCGCGCATGGTGGTGCGGTTCGAAAAGAGCCGAGGGTTCGCAGGACCGGAAGCCGAACCACTCGAGCTGACCCTCAGGGTGGAGGATGACGCCGCACGGTGGACGGTTCGTAGCGCTGCTGAAACAGTCGACGCCGAGATCATCGAGATGCGCAAGAACGGCGACTCCTTCGATGTAATCGGGTAACGACTTGGCAAGAACAAGAGCACGATCAAACGTCACTTCGACCGGCTCACCCGGGGGGCATCGTGACGACTCCGGCCGACGGGCATTGCACGTTGCGCACTCTAGGGAATGCAACGACGCAACGAACCGCTGCTTCATCAATTCGCGGCGCAACGGCCAACGCAACGCACAGTGCAACAACCGCCGAGAGGGAGCCTATCGGAGCGCTTGCTAAGCGGGTCTTGGCGAGGTTGAAAGGTGCGGAGGGATGCAACGACCCGCGCAACGATGACGCAACGCCGCCCCCGCCGTGGCCGTTGCAGGGTTCGTTACGGGAAACGCTTCCGCGCAACGACTCTGCGGGAGAAGTAACGGCGCCCGGCTGGCTTTGGATTCTCTGGGACTCGAAGCGGTTTGGCTGCCACGTCCTGCTCGTGCGTGACAAAGCCGTGATGGTTCCGCCCGACCTGGCCGGGCTCGTACGGTTCTCGTGGGCCGAGGTTGTCGCGGCCATGGAGGAACCGGACATCCTCGAATCAGCGTTCCGGGCGAAACGAGGGTTTCCGGGCCACCCTCGCCAAGATCATCTTGCCGTAGCTACGGCGACCGTGACCCAAACTTCGTCACCAACAGCCCGACACTCCGTCTCCGGAAACACACTCCCTGATTCCAGCATTTGGCGAAGTTCCGAGATCCTATACGGTCCCGCTGTATCCGTTGACGTTCGGACGAAGTAGCGCGTTGAGCTTTCCGACGCCGGGTCGCGCGCATCTTTGGTTGCCGGACCGAGGCTGTCTACCCCGTCAACGCCAGAGACAGACGGCTTAGTGTCTCTTGTGAGGATCCAGAACGAGACGAAGGTGATGAAGGCTACCGGATTGGTCGAGAAGCCGAATGCCGTAAGGAGGACCAGCGCAAAGAAAAACAGGATCACGGTCACCAAGACCGCTGCGACCCGGCCAAGGCGACGTCGGAACAAAACGTATCGGACTAGGAGTGGGGGCACCAAACCGATGATCCAGACAAGAAGAAGGCGCTGGGTGGGGTTCAGGTAGCCAAGTAGCTGAGCGTCGGCCGCGGAAGGACGTTGATCCACACCTCTTGGAGCAACCGTGGCAACCGGCTGAGGAAATCCGGTAAGTCTCAAGGACTCTACGATTCGATCCGTTATCGGTTCAAGAACGGCAGCGGCTGATTCTAGATAGGACACAGTGAGCGTGAAGGACCGAGGTCCCGCGAAGACCCTCACTAGTCTCACCCGGAATGGGCCATCAGGGTCACCGCGACGGTACTCGCTGATCAACGCAGTGATTCCGTTGATCTCCACTTTGCGAGTACCGCCCCATGAGACTACGGAATAGCCAGCGGCGACGATGCCCTTTGTCGTGTTCGCCTTTAGGATCTCATCGATCTCCCTAATCTCCTCAGCTGTCCCGTTTCGAGCATTCTCCTGAGAGACCTCGGCTTTTGGGTAGTAGCGGACGTTTAGGAGGGCAATCGTTCTTCCGCGATCATTGTAGAAATTGGCCGCAAATGGATACTCCGAGGTCCGCTCTGGGCTGTGTGTGGCCGCTTCCAGGAAAGCCTGTACGGTAATGCGTTGGTTGTCCGACAGAATGATCCAGTTCCTTGGCATCGAAATCGAGACTCCCTCGGGGAGGTTGATGGTCTCGATGACGTTCTCCGCTCGCGCTACTCCTCCCCCCGCGAGGAGCACCAGAACGGCAAGGCCTAGCATCCAGGATCGCGCAACAACTCTACTCGACCCAGGCTGAGACGGATTGTTCACCACACACCTCCTCGGGTACCGCCACCTGCTGGCCGACTTGGCGGAAGCGGGAGCGTGAACACCGCCCAAAAGTACGTAGCCCGTTCGCGACTCGGAACCGGGAGATCACGATGGTCAAGGCGACCCTCCGGGCGAAGAGAGGCTTCCGGAACGAGAGTCCAAGGGCCAACGACCCGAGGACGATGACGCTGGTTGCCATGACGTTGAGGCGGGAACCGTGTCATCGATTTGCGATCCGCTTTCAGTGCTGGTAGCAGAACGCGCGCCCCGGCTTTGCTCGACGAAGGCAACGTGTTCCCTTTTTCGTGGTCGCCGCGCATCGATCGTCCGTGCTCTCGGCCCTCGAGCTCGGCCGAGGCGGCGGATCCACGAAGCGTGACGGCGGCGGAGCGGCCTTCCCGACCGGAGCGCAAACGCCGCACGTTCCACCGGCCCGGCAACGCTTGCATCGCGCACAGCTCGAACACGCGGAGCACGAGGCCGCGCCCGTACACGTTCCCGCCACGAGCGGGTAGCCGACGGTGAGGAACGCGATACCGAGAAGCACGACCACGCGTCCGGACCAGGGAGGCGAGGCACGACCGCTCTCTGACGGCATGGCTACCTCCGAGGCTTCGTTGTCCCCTTGGCGAAT
>CAZXSG010000182.1:0-7166 GCA_964643185.1 uncultured Holophagales bacterium | reverse complement strand
CCAGAACGTGAAGAGAGCCCCCGGCTTTCCACCGCCCTGAATTTGTTCAGCCCTCCGGGCCCGGGAACGCCTCCGGCGCGCTGCCGCTCATTATCCGAAACGGAGATCGAATCTCCAAAACAGAGACCATCGGACCGCGGCGGCCGGCCCTTTTCCTGGCACCCGACTTGCACTCGGCTCCGCAAACAGAAACGCGGAACGCCGTTCCGCACTTGGAGGTTCCCGTGACGCTTCGCCGTCCTCTCACGCTCGCCTGCTGGCTTCTCGCATCGTCTCCGGCCTGGGCCGCCGGCGCTCTCGACACCCGGCTCGCCGAGCTCGCGCTCGAATCGGGCGGCACCCTCGGCGTCGTGGTGCGCCACGTGGAGTCGGGACGCACGTGGGAGATGAACGCGCGCGGCCGCTTTCCCATGGCGAGCGTCTTCAAGCTCCCCATCGCGGTGGCCGTGCTCCACGAGGTGGAGGCGGGGCATCTGGATCTCGACGAGAGCCTCGACATCCCGCGCGGGTTCGTGCGCCCCGTGGGCTCGATCGAGCGGGACTGGAAACCGGGGATGAAGCTCCCGGTGCGCGACATCGTGCGGCGCATGCTCGTGGAGAGCGACAACACGGCGGCCGACCTCGCAATCGCGAAGCTCGGCGGGCCCGCCGCGGTGACGAAAATCCTGAAGGGCCTCTCGATTCTGGACGTCGACATCTCCCTTGCGGAGCTGGACGTCTTCCTCCTGTCGAGCGGTGCCGGCCCCGCCCCTGCGGACGGCCTCTGCGATCCCGCGTGCATCGACGCGAGGATCACCAAGGTGCCCAAGGCCGACCGCGCGAAAGCGAACGCGGCGTTCGGCTTCGACGAGAGGAACACAGCGACCCCCGACGCTCTGGCGATGCTCCTGACGCGGCTCGTGAAGGGCGACCTCCTGAACGACGCGAACCGCCAATGGCTCCTCGCGACGCTCCGCGCGAACGAGACCGGCGGCCGGAGGCTTCGGGCGCTCCTCCCCAAGGACACGGTCGTGGGCGACAAGACGGGCTCTCACCGCGGCGTGGCGACGAACGACGTGGGCATCGTGACGCTCCCCGGCGGCAAGGGTCACCTCGTGATCGCGGCGTTCGTGAAGAACTCCGGCAAGCCCAGCGAGGTCACCGAGAAGGTGCTCGCCGAGGTGGGGAAAGCCGCCTGGGACGAGCTCGTGAAGTAGCGCGGCTCACGGGCTTCACGAGGCGCGCGCAGGAGATAAACTCCCCTTGTCCATGGACGAACCCGAGATTCCCGAAGGCTTCGCCAAAGTCGATGCCGCCGTCTATCGCAAGGGCCAGGAGCTCCTCGTCATCGGCCTCCTCCAGCCCGAAGGTCCCTTTGCCATCAGCATGCGCGTGGGTCCGCCCGAGGAAGAGCTCGGGCCGCCGCCCGCCGGCTACGAGTGGACCGGTGAGGTCCGTCCGCCGCGCAAGGGCGAGCTCTTCTGGAGCGACCTGAAAGGTCAGGTCGTCGCGGCCATCAAGGACGAGACCGGCACGAACCAGTTCGGAGAGCCCACCGGCGGCCGCAAGATCCTGCGCCGGGCGGGCGTGCCGGCGGCGCCAGCG
This sequence comes from uncultured Holophagales bacterium, assembly GCA_964643185.1. Taxonomy (GTDB): domain Bacteria; phylum Acidobacteriota; class Thermoanaerobaculia; order UBA5066; family UBA5066; genus JAEUQS01. Next base: position 5,582 of record CAZXSG010000182.1, on the reverse strand, counting down.
GCGGCGTCGCCCGTGCGCATGTCGCGCGGCGGGGACGGAGCGTCCCGTCCCCGCACGGGGAATCACCTGCGGCTGGTCAAGACCACCGAAGAGTAGGCGGCGCTCACGCCCCCATGTCGTCGGTCGCCTGAACGAGCGCCGAGAGGATGCCGGGCTCGGTCATGCTGTGTCCGGCGTCGGGCACGATCTCGAGCTTCGAATTGGGCCACCTCTTGTGGAGGTCCCACGCGCTCATGGCCGGGCAGACGACGTCGTAGCGGCCCTGCACGATGGTGACCGGCAGGTGCGCGATCTTCGAGACGTCCTCGAGGAGCTGATCGTCCGAGCGCAGCCAGGCGCCGTTCACAAAGTAGTGGCACTCGATGCGGGCGAAGGCCTCGGCGAACTCGTCGGCGCCGTAGCGGTCGGCGAACGCGGGATCGAAGTGGAGCTTCGAGGTCGAGCCCTCCCACACGCTCCAGGCGCGAGCGGCGTTCATGCGCACGTCGCGATCCTCGCTCGTGAGCCTGCGGTGGTACGCGCTCATGAGGTCGAAGCGCTCGACGGCCGGAATCGGCTCGAGGTAGTTCTCCCAGGCATCCGGGAAGAGAGCGTTCGCGCCCTCCTGGTAGAACCACTGCAGCTCCTTGCGCCGGAGCGTGAAGATGCCGCGCAGCACGAGCCCGAGGCAACGCTGCGGATGCGTCTCGGCGTACGCGAGCGCGAGCGTCGACCCCCAGCTCCCGCCGAACACGTACCAGCTCTCGATGCCCAGCTTCTCGCGGAGGAGCTCGGTGTCGGCCACGAGATGCCACGTCGTGTTCTCACGCAGCTCGGCGTGCGGCGTGCTCTTCCCGCAGCCTCTCTGATCGAACAGCACCACATGCCATTTCTCGGGGTCGAAATAGCGCCTGTACTTCTCGTCCAGCCCGCCGCCGGGGCCGCCGTGGAAGAAGACGATCTTCTTCCCGTTCGGGTTGCCCGACTGCTCGTAGTAAATGGTGTGGAGGTCGGAGACCTTCAGGAAGCCCGTGTCGAACGGCTCGATCTCCGGGTACAACGTGCGCAGCTCGCTCATGGGCGAACGTTAGCAGGAACGGCTCCGCCCACGGCCTGTAGCAAGATCCGCACATGACCGACGATCTCTTCGCTCGCGCCGAAGCCTGGCTGCGGGAAGACCCCGATCCGGAGACCGCGCGCGAGGTGGAAGCGCTCCTCGAGGCAAAGAACGAAGCCGCGCTCCTCGACCGCTTCGGCGCCCGCCTCGAGTTCGGCACGGCCGGGCTCCGCGGTGTCCTCGGGGCGGGCCCCAACCGCATGAACCGCGCGATGGTGCGCAAGGCCACCGCGGGCCTCGCGCGCTACCTCACGGCGGTGCACCCGATGGCCCGGACGCAAGGTGTCGTGGTGGCTCGCGACGGACGCCGCGGCAGCGCGATCTTCGCGAAGGATGCCGCCTCCGTCCTCGCCGGGCACGGAATTCCCGCGCACGTCTTCGAAGACCTCGCGCCGACGCCGCTCGGCGCATTCGCTGTGCGCGAGCTGGGCGCCGCGGCTGGCGTCGTCGTGACGGCCAGCCACAACCCGCCCGAGTACAACGGCTACAAGGTGTACTGGACGAACGGGGCGCAGATCGTGCCTCCCGTGGACGCGGGCATCTCGCGCGAGATCGATGCCGCGGGCCCGGCCAAAGAGATTCCGTTTCTCGAAGAGGCCGCGGCCCGGGAGCAGGGCCTGTGGCTCGACGTCGGGCCGAACGTGGCCGAGCGCTACCTCGAGCGCGTCACCGGCCTCCAGCTCCACGCGGGCGCGGGCCGCGACGTGACGATCGTGACGACGGCGCTCCACGGCGTTGGCGGGGTGTGGCTCCTCGAGCTCCTCGCGCGCGCGGGCTTTTCGAACGTGCATCCCGTCGCGGCGCAGCAGCAGCCCGACGGCGCGTTCCCCACGGTGAGCTTTCCGAACCCCGAGGAGCCCGGCGCGCTGGACCTCGCGCTCGCGCTCGCGGAGGAGACGAAGGCCGATCTGATTCTCGCGAACGATCCCGACGCCGATCGCCTGGCCGTCGTGGCTCGCGACGCGTCGGGCCGCATGAAGGCGTTCACGGGCAACGAGATCGGCGTGCTGCTCGGCCACTACCGGCTCACCGAGGTCGTGCCGCGGCCCGCGAATCCGCTGCTCATCGCGACGATCGTGTCGTCGGCGCAGCTGGGCGTGATCGCACGGGATCTCGGGGCGCGCTTCGAGGAGACGCTGACGGGCTTCAAATGGATCATGAACCGCGCCGTCGCGCTCGAGGAGACGGAGGACGCGACGTTCGTGTTCGGGTACGAGGAAGCCCTCGGCTATTGCCCGGGCGACGTCGTGCGCGACAAGGACGGGCTCTCCTCGGCTCTCGTCTTCGCCGACCTCGCGGGCTGGTGCCGGAGCCGCGGCCTCACCGTTTGGGACCGGCTCGAGGACATCCAGCGCGCGCACGGCCTCTTCCTCTCGGCCCAGAAGAGCGTCACGTTCACCGGGCGCGGCGGACCCGCGCGGATGGCGGGAATTCTCGAGGCTTTCCGCGCGGCACCGCCCACCGAGATCGGCGGCCTCTCCGTCGTGAGCGCCCGGGACTACGCGCGCGCCGAGCCCGCCACGAACGCGATCGCGTACGAGCTCGAAGGCGGATCGCGGGTCACGCTGCGCCCCTCGGGCACGGAGCCCAAGATCAAGTACTACTTCGAGCTGCGGGTGAGCCTCTCGGAAGGTGAGGACCTGGCCACGGCCCGCGCGCGAGGCGAGGACCGGCTCGCGAGCCTCGTCGATGCGTTCGCCGCGCTCGCTGCGGCGAACACGCCGGCCGGGGACGCGTGAACCTGGCCACCGCGACCCCCTGGCTCGTCGCGCTGGCCGGGCTCTTCGTCTGCTTTCGCGGCTACCGCGCGTTCAAGTTCGGCCTCGTGCTCACGGCCTTCCTCATCGGCGCGCACGTCGCGCTCTTGAGAGTCGATCTGCTGCCGGCCGACCCCGAGTGGCTCCGGCCGGTGGGCGTCGTCGTGGCCGGGCTCCTCGCGGCCGTGCTCGTGGGGGTGGCCTGGCGCTTGGGCGTGATGCTGCTCGGCATGGTGGGTCTCACCGCGCTCGTCCTGAATGCCCCCAACCTGCCGACCGATCCCGGGACGCGGTTCCTGATCCTGGCGGCCGCGGCCCTCGCGGGCGCGCTCCTCGCGCGCTTTCTGGAGCGCGTCACGCTCACGCTGCTGACTGCGGCCTACGGCGCGTTCATGGTCGTGAGCGTGGTGTCGGGGCATCTCCAGAAGCTCTCCGCGCGGCCTGTCGACGCCTGGGAGCACCTGACACGCGGCCCCGCCGTGTGGTTCGCGGTCTGGCTCCTCCTCACGGCGGCGGGTGCCGTCGCGCAGCACCGGTCACATTTCGGAAAACGGGAACCTGAAGAAAGAGCCTGACCGTCCTCAACGCTTCACGATGTCGTCGATGACGATCTCCTGAACGGCCGCGCCCGGAACCACAATGGCGCCGAGCCTCTTCAGAGCCATCGTCCCCGTCGCGTCTTTTCCATAGGCGAAGACCCCGTACTCACCGGCCTCGAGCAGGGCGGGGATCATGGTGGGTTCCCCGGCGCGCGCCGGCACGAGCGTCGAAACGTGGACGCCGGAGACCTCGGCGGCCTCCGAAAGCAGCTTGGGCGAGACGAGCTGGTCGCCGAGCGAGAAGAGGAGAGGCTTCGCCGAAACGGGTGCGCCCGACCGACGTCTGAGCTTCAGCCCCGAGAACGCACCGGGTGACTGCAGGTCGACGTCGATCGTGCAGGGCGCTTCCTCGCAGCCCGGGTTCGTAGCCTGCCGCATCGCGAGCGCGCCTCCGGGAGATACGAACCAGAACGCAGCGCCCTGAAGGGAGGGAGCGATCTCGTAGATTCCGTTCGCGTCCGTCGAGCCCACGGGAACCAGCTGGTCCATTCGCTCGAACGGAGGCAGGGAAGCGAGGGCCGGGTCGGGCACGCGGAGCTTGACGCCGGCCGCCGGCGAGCCATTGGGATTCCTTACGAGAAAGCGCAGACCCGCCGCCTCCTCGAGCTCCAACCGGATCTCCTCGGAGTTCAGGATCTCGGCCGTCTCGACGATCAGAGGCTTCTTCTGCCTGTGTGTTCGGCAGGTCGCGATCAGGCTGGTTTGAACGGCGGGCCAACCCTCGAACCGGGCGACGCCCTCACGATCAGACCGGATCGACGACGAGCGGGGATCGCGGGTTTCCACGGTTTTTCCGAGAACGCTGCAGCCTGCAACGGCATCACCAGACTGTCGATCCAAAAGCTTCACGCGGAGGGCCCGTGCGGGCTCGACAGGAATCGTGACGTCCAGCTCCTCACCGGAACCGAGGGAGACGAGAACGGGCCGGGATCCCAGGCCGTCCTCGGCCCGCCGCCCCTCGAGCCTCAGCAGCGCGCCCGGGACACCGATGACCTCGAACTGGAAGCGGCCCGCGGCGTCGGTTTCCACGACCGCCTCGGGCAGTGCGCCTGCCGCGGCCGGCTTCTGCCAGCGCAACTGGCCCTGAACGCCGGTCGTCGCGGCTCCCTTGAGGACCAGCGTTCCCCCGACGCCAAAGCGGTGGAGCGCGGCTGTGACCTCGAGCGTCTGCGGGGCGGTGGCCTCGCCCGAGGCGATGGCCTCGACGGACTCCAGCAGGGCCCCATTCGCGCGCACGAGCAACCGAAGAGGTCCCGGCTCGACGTTTCGAAATCGAACGGCACCGTCGGGACCCGATGCCCCATCGCGAACCTTCTCGCACGGCGCCTTGACGTCCATCGGACACCGCTGAAGCTCCGCGGTGAACGACAACGGCTCCTGGTGTCCCGGCATGTTCACCACGAGACGAACGTCCTGATGGCGCGGCAGGAGGACCTCGACAGCACTGTCGGCGGCTGCTGCCACCGCAGCGTCCTTCGGCGCCGCGGCGCTTCCGATCGGAATCGCCGATCGGCGCCGTCCGGGGGCCGCCACCAGCAGGCGGGCGCCAACGGGCACGGGTCCCAGACGCCAGGCGGCTGCCTGCGAAGGCGTCCCGTTCGCCGTCATCCGGCGAAAGACCGCTGCGGCGACCAGGTGCTCCCCGATGGTGGGGGACTGGCGTGCTTCGATGCGAACGCCCGCGAGGATCGGGTCCCGGCTCTCCTCAGCGCGTACAACCACTGCGATCTCCGCGAGATCTGGCGAGGTCAGCGACAACGTCTGCACTGTGGCCTCGGTCGCGCTCTCGTGGAGAAGTTCCACCTTCGAGCCCGAGGACACACAGATCACGGAAGGCCCCTGCGGCACCACGATCTCGAAGCCGGACTCCGTTTTCACGAACGCCTGGCCCGCGAAGACCTCCACCGGCACCGACGGGTTCATGGGTGTATCGGGAGAGGACGCGGTGGCCGCCAGGATGACGACTGCGGGCCTCTCCCGGAGGACCAACCGCTTCGACGGCTCGAGCCGGAAAGGGTGGGGCACACCCCGGACGGCAGACGGCGAGGTCGCCGTCCGCCGCGAGATCCAGTCTCCCGAGCGAACCCGAAAACAAGCCTCCCGCTGTGGCGCTTCCGGGACCCCGACGTG
>CAZXSG010000181.1:0-7217 GCA_964643185.1 uncultured Holophagales bacterium | reverse complement strand
TTTTTGGTGCGGTCCCGCCCAGAGGCTCGGTCCCGCCCCCAGGGTGGTCTTCTATATGACGCCCTTCCTCTATCCGGGCGAGCTCGTGCCTCCCGCCTTTTCCGGTTTCCTGAAGTTCAATCCGTTCGCCGATCTCATCGCGCTCTTTCGGGCCGGGACGTTCGGCGGCCCCCTGCCTGAAACGTCCCACCTGGCCGGTTGGGCGCTGGCATCGATCGTGATAGCCTTTTTGGGTCTGCGTCTGTTTCGGCGGGCGAAGACGTCATTTTCCGATCTCCTCTAGACGTCCGTCTACGAGGTTCATCGCGTGGGCCGAGGCGCCTGCGTGTTCCGTGCGCGGAATAAGGAGTATTCCCCTTGAAGCGATCGTTCGCCTTCGCCGGTCTCTCCATGATCATCCTGCTCCCCGGCTGCTCGTCCTCGGGCGGCCAAACCGGATCTGCAGGAACGACGGCGAAAGCCACGTCCGCTCCGGGTGAGGCGCCGCCTCCCGTCGCGGTCGCGACGGTTCAGGACCCCGCTCCTCCGAACGTCGTCCCCGCGCCGCCCAGCGTCGAGGAGGTCGAACGGCTCAAGAAGCTCGCCGAGACGCTCGCCGCGCTCAAGGGCCAGGAGGCCTCGGCCGAAGGGGGCGGCCAGATCATCGTGGAGCGCAAGGGGCGTCAGCTCCAGAAGATCCTCAAGATCGAGCGCCAGCACTACGCCCTTCGCGGGCGTCTCTACAACGCCGTCGTCGCCGACCGCGCCGGCACGCCCATCGTCGATGAGGACGCGGAGGCCTATTACATCGACCTCCCGGTGGACCTGCCGCCCAGCCCGGCCCAGGACCTCAAGGGACCCAACGAGGAAGGCCCGAAGCTGCTCATCTCCATGTCGGAAGAGCAGGCCGAGGTGGTCACCCCCGCAATTTCCAAAAAGAAGATCGCTTTCGCGGAGATGTCCTCGGGCCTGCCCACGGCCGGAATGTGGCGCGAGAATTTCTCGATGGCCGACTTGGACGGTGACGGGCGTCCCGAGATCGTCTCGCCGCCGGCCCGCCTCTCGGGCCGCACGCTCCAGGTCTTCAAGCTCGTCGACAAGAAGTGGATCCTGCCCAAGGAGCTCTCGTTCGACGACCCCGAGGCCATCGGCTTCGAGTACGGCGGTCTCGCGACGGGCGACTTCGACCGCGACGGCAAGATCGACATCGTCTACGGCCGCCACGGTGGCGGCCCGGCCGTGGCGTACAACCTCGGCGGCTTCAAATTCAGGATCGAGACGCGGGGTCTCCCCAAGCCGATGTCGACCCGCGCGATGGCCGTGGGCGACCTCAATGCGGACGGTGCGCTCGACATCATCGCGATGTCCGACGAGCCGGAGTACTCGAACGTCAAGGATCGCGAGGTCGCAGGCGACGCCAGCGTCCGCCAGCCGCGGCCCGATGGCTACGTGATGGGCTACGACGTGCGCGCGTTCCTCCAGCAGAAGGACGGCAAGTTCGAAGAGGTCCGCTCGGGTCTCGATCAGTCCTGCTTCGGGTACAGCATCTCGCTCTTCGCGCCGGCTTCCGACGGAGGTTCTCCCTTCTTCGCCGGCTCCTGCCGCTATCAGGGCATGCGCACCGTCATCCGCACGTACGATCCCGCCGCGAAGAGATGGTCCGAGGCAGGCGAGCGGGAGGCGTTCGGAACGACGAACCCGACCTACGCCGAGTCGCTGGCCGCCCACCTCGGAACGGCGACGGGCACCTACCGGGGCTTCCCGGCGGCCTTCATGAGCTACATCATCGCGGCCCCCCAGGCCGCCTCGCGCAACGTCTCGGGGAACGGGGTCTCCATCTACTATCGCAACGGCACGTCCTGGCAGAGGAAGCGCGTCGTGAAGACGATCGAGTCCGCAACGACCTCTCAGGGCGTCGCGACGGGCGACCTCGACGGAGACGGGCTCGACGACCTCGCCTGGGCCGACGAGACCCGGCGCCGCGTGCGCATCTTCTTCCAGACCCCCGGCGGCGAATTCGAGGAGCTCGAAGAGAAGAGCCAACCGCGATTCGTCAACCACGTGCCCGCTCTGCAGATCGCGGACGTGGACGGCGACGGGAAGCGGGACGTCGTCGTCATGGTTCAGTACCTCACCGGCGACGAGACTCGTTCTGGCGGATTCCGCGTATTCCGCAACCTCCGTTAGACTCGACCTGCTGCGGCTCCGGGCGTTCCGCCCTCCGCACCGGCGCTCGAAAAAAATTCCCGGCCGGCCCGGGACCGACCCTCTCTAGGCCCCGTCGTGCAAGCGATGGGGCCTTTGTCAGAGCGGCCCGAACGAGTTGACAGGGGAGATATGGCGAGAGAGCATATTTCCGAGAGAAAGCGCTTGACTTCTCCCTATACGGACCATAATCTCTCCCGTAGGTCGCTTCAGGTTGGTGTCCGAGGCTCCGGAGGCATCCGGAGTTCCGGTCATGGAGGAATCTCTTGAATCGTTCGATCGAGTCCATCGGCGCAAGGGAATCGGGCAAAACGGCCCGCTTCGCTGCTCCGCTGGGTCAGGTCGAAGCCGTTGACATAGAAAATAGAATCGCTCTTTCTTCTTATGACTCGAGGCTTGGCAGCCTTTTGAATATGAGTAGCGGAGGTGGTTCAGTATCGCGGGCACGAGGCCTGACGCTCGTTTGCAATTTCACCCGGTCTCATCTACTGAATCCGTAGGAGTAAAAATGAAGAAGTTTTCTTATCTGGTTGCCTCTGCTCTCCTGGCTGTGGCCGGGACGGGCCTGGCAGTGACGTGCGCGCAGGACAATGTCCCCGCCGCGACGCTCCTGGTCCCGTACTTCAAGGTCTCGCGCAACGGCTCCACCGGCGGTGACATCCCGTCCGGCGGCACCGACACGCTGTGCGCCATCACGAACGTCTCCTCGACGGGCGTGATCGCTCACATCACGGTGTGGAACAAGTATTCCAAGGCCGTCCTCGACTTCAACGTCCCCCTGACGGGCTACGACGTTGCGTTCTGGTCGATGCGCGACATTCTCAACGGTCGCCTCAACGTCAACCCGAACACGCACCGCCTCGTCGGTTCTGTGGACCCCTGCGGCCTCAACACGGCCACCGGCGTCTACGCGCCCACGATCGGCTTCGCGGCCACGCGCTACATCCGCTTCTCCAACCCCGACTCGACCGACGCTGGCCGCTCGATCGGCTTCTACGCGACCCCGGCTTTCTCCGGCTCGTTCCGCACCCGCGTGTGGGACTCGCTCGATGAGTCCGGCGACGTGACCTCCTTCGTGTCCCCCGGCGGCGCCAACATCCTCGACGCCGACAACTCCGCCTGCGGCATCCCCGTCGACGGTCAGTACTCGGGCGACTTCTCCGGCTACGTCACGATCGACGTCGTCAACTACTGCACGAACTACTTCCCCGACGAGCTCAACTTCTACCAGAACGACGCCATCGCGACTCGCGGCTGGACGGCCCTCACGGACACGTTCACGCCCAACACCCTCATCGGCGACGTGTTCTTCATCGACCCGTCCACCAACGGCGGCAACATCTCCGGCGACCCCATGGTTCACCTCGAGTTCGACACGCGTCTCGACTGGCGCACCATGCTCACGTTCTACGGTCGCTACCTGAATGGCGACACGGGCGCCAACCCGGCTGTCCCGGCCCGCTACCAGTTCATCGGCGACGGCCGCGAGCCCCTCGGCAACCGCTACGGCTTCCGCTTCCTCTCCGACTCCGCCGCCCAGCTCCAGTCCTGGGTTGTGATCTGGAGGGGCGACATCTACCGTGACCCGAACGACCCGACGGGTCCGTTCACGGAAGTCGACCTCTGCCTCTGGTACGCGAGCTGCGTCACCGGCGGCGCCTGCGCGGGCGGCGGTCTCTATGACGCCACCCACCGCCTCTCCGTCCGCACCTACGACAACGACGAGAACACCTTCGTTCCCGGCGGCGGTCCTTCCGGCGGCGGCACCACGGTCAACCTCTACGTGTTCCTCGAGGCTCAGCGCTACAGCCTCCTCAACAACGGTGACATCAACCCGGCCAACTACAAGGGCGGCTGGCACGACATCACCTTCCCGGGCAACGCTCTCTACAACATGACCTGGGTCGGTATCCAGCACACCGGTCCTGGCCTCGCCCTCTCCGTCGGCCACAACGCCTCGTTCCTCGCCGGCAACCAGTTCAACTGCGTGCCTGCGATCTTCAACCAGGCCGGCAACACCATCACCCCCTAGTTCTTCCTCCCAGACTTCTGGGCAAAACGGGCGGCGCAAGCCGCCCGTTTTCGTTTTTGGAGTCCGAAAAAAATACCGTCTGAAGGCGAAAGATCTCCGTGACTCGCGTCACTCCCCCTCAGCCGTTATACTGGAGCGGTTTGGCGGGGCTTGCTCCGCCGCTTCGCTTCTTTTTTGTGTTGGGGTTTTTGGAAGGGGTCACGAATGAAGCTTTCGCGCTTCGGTTCTTCGGTTCTCGCCTTGGCTGGTCTGGCGGCGTCCCTGTGCCTGGGATCCCACGACGCTCTGGCGCAGTGTTCGATCGGCACACCCGTCAAATTCGAGCCGCCGGGCGGCGTCTATCCGGGCAAGTTCGCAACCGGCTTCGCGAACAACCTCTCGGTGTACGGCCCGTCGACGTCGCGCAAGCTGATGATGCGGCAGAACTTCGGCTACAGCATCTTCAGCCTGTCGAATCCAACGGCCCCCGTCGTCGAGAACTACCTCGATATCGAGCAGACGCTCCCGAAGACGGGTGACGGTTTCGAGACCGTCCTCGGTGTCTCGGGCGCGCCCGACGGCTCGCGAGCGATTGTGGGATACAAGCAGACCCCGAACGGCACGCTGCTCATGAAGCCTCAAGGAACGGGCTTCGGCTACGCGGGCGATTTCAGGCCCACGCGTCCGCTCGGCGGCGTCGCCATTCTCCAAAGCGGATCGCGCTACCTCGGGTTCTCGCTCAACAACCAGTCCCTCGCGGTGGCGGACATCACGACGTTCGGCTCCGGAACGACCGCCGGATCGATCCCCTCGGAGACCGTCAATGGAAGCCTGGGCGGAACGCAAATCCAGGTCGCTGGCAGCTACGTCGTTTATGCCAGCGGAACCAGCGCGGTCGTGGTCAACGCTTCCAGTATCGGTGGTGCCGGTGCCATCTCGTCGGGCTTCCAGGTCTCCACGCATTCCCTCGCCTCGTTCGGTTTGAGCGGGAACTTCGTCGCATCCGTCGCGGCAGCGATCCACCCTGCCAACAACCGCCTATACATCCTCGTCGAGGGAAAGCAGGGTAGCGAGACGACCGGCGTCGTGCTCGCCTACACGACCAACGGCGGCCAGTCGTTCACGAAGGTCGGCAACACCTACGTTCCGCCCCCGCCGTACAGCGGAACGGGATCCTCGACTCCAGGCGCCGCAACGCTTCTCGCGACCAGCGACGACGTCATCGGACTCTTCTGGGCTCAGTCGGCCGGCAAGAACCGGCTGTTCACCATGTACAGCAGCAATTGGGGTACGAACCTCACGCCCACGGCTGAGTTCGATTCCGCGGCCTACCAGGGCAACTTCCCGGGCGCCACGTATATGCGCGGCTTCTCGCAGGCGGGCGCGGTCAACGTCTACTTCACCACGGGCGTCGCGGCCTACGCGCTGGGCATGACCTGCACCGCGGCCAACGCTCCCGCCGCCACGGATCTCATCGTCGAGCCCGATCCGTGCCCTCTGGGGGGCTCTTCGTGCCCGCTGGCGAGCGGTGCCACGGTGTTTCTCGGCGACAAGATCAAGATCACCACCTCGGTGAACCCGCCGCCCGCGAGCCTTCCGCTCCAGGACTGGCGCTTCGACTACAACTTCCACCCGAGCTCCGTGGAAGACAACGGCTCCGTTCCCCGTCTGAAGTTCCCCGACGACCAATGGTCGGGTGCGGGCTCGACACCTCTCACACGCTACGACCTCTACGGTCCGTGCGACCCAAAGGCCAGCGGCAACCCCTCGACGGCCGCGGGCTGCTGGAACTCCGTACTCCCGAATACGAACAACGGCGGCCCCGACTTATCGGCGAGACCCGCCGAAGGTTCGATCAAGCAGCTCAGTATTGGTTTCGAGGCCCGCAACGCGCAGGGTTCGGCCGGAGCGAAGCTGTTCCAGCTGAACTGGAAGGTTCCCGCCGTGAGGCTCAAGAGCTCATCGATTCTCCTCGGCCGCGCGGTCGAGGACGGGTCGGAGGGGAAGCCCTCGAGCACGGGCTACAAGTGGTACTTCGGCTCGAATCCCGCGGCCCCCTCGGGTGAGGCCCTCACCCAGAACACGTCTTGCACGGGCCCCGTCTGCAACCACTCGTTCCCCGGGAAAGGCAACTTCAATTATTGGGTGACCGTTCCGTACCCCACCGGTTATACGAGCGACGAGTGCGGCACGCCATGCACCCAGCGCCGCGGCTCCATCGCGGTGACCGACGTGGTGCTCGCGTTCTCGGCGCCGGCGTCCGCCTCGACGCAGAACGCCACCTTCAACGTCACGAACCAGTCCACGACCTCGACGGCCGTCACTCCCTGCGGGAACGGCGGCTATCAGTACAACCTCTGTGAGTCCACCTCCGGTGGCTGCACGTCGGGGGGCGGCCTCGGCTTCTCGGATCTGGCGATTGGCGGGGGCACGGCTTCGATCCCGACGCCGGGCTCTGCCGGCACGTATCTCCTCCGGATCCGGTACAACTACGCGGTCACGGGCGGTGGCGGCTGCGGCAGCCCGCTGCTTGCACAGTGGAGCCCGAACGTCTCCGGGCAGAGCGATGGTACGGCCTGGCCCATCGTGTTCTCCAACGTGGTTCCCACGATCCGCGTCAAGGTCAACGGCATCGATCCCTGTGGTCCGGGGGCGGGCGGCGGCTGCACGCTCGGGCGCTTCGACGCCTTCACCGGTGAACAGCTCACCGCATTCGCCTACGTGAACGGCGTTCAGGACCTGAATCCTCCGGCGATCACGTGGGACTTCGGCGTGGGCGCGAGCCCCCCGTCCGGCTCGACGCAGGGGGCTGCCTTCAGCTATGCGGCCGCCGGGAGCCCCACGATCACCATGAACGGCTACGGCTCGCCCCTCACCCAGACCGGGCTCATCACCGTCGCACCCACGGGCGGGGGCGGTGGTGGTGGCGGTGGTGGAGGCGGCGGTGGTGGTGGCCTCTCGGTCACGATCGCCTACAACCCGGGGAGCCCGTTCGTGGGTGAACCGATCCAGGTCTCGGCCG
>CAZXSG010000180.1:0-7343 GCA_964643185.1 uncultured Holophagales bacterium | reverse complement strand
GTTATTGGAAATCGTGCCGATTGTTCCAAATCCAAATCCGAGCGACGGCAGAATGCGTTCATGAACGGCCCGAGCCCCTACGACATGCCCCGGCGCCCCCGCAGCCCTTTCATCCCGCTGTTCCTGGGAGCCCTCATGGGCATGGCGATCTTCTACCTCTTCTCCCGCCGCGCTCCGGCCCCGGTGGACGCCACGCCGCGCGCGGTGGCCGCGCGCGGCGATCTCGCGGCCGACGAGAAGGCCACGATCGCGCTCTTCTCCGAGGCGAGCCCTTCGGTCGTCTACATCACGAGCCTCGCGCGAAGGTCGCGTGGCTGGTTCGATGTGATGGAGGTTCCTCAGGGCACGGGAACGGGCTTCATCTGGGACCGGAGCGGCCACGTCGTGACGAACTTCCACGTCATCAAGGACGCCGACGACGCCGAGGTCACGCTCTCCGATCAGTCGGCCTGGAAGGCCCGGCTCGTGGGCGCCGCGCCCGACAAGGATCTCGCGGTGCTGCGCATCGAGGCCAAGGCCGACGCGCTGCGTCCGCTGCTCCTCGGCACGAGCCGCGACCTGCAAGTCGGGCAGAAGGTGTTCGCGATCGGGAATCCCTTCGGCCTCGACCAGACCCTCACCACCGGCGTCGTCTCGGCGCTCGGGCGCCGCATCCAGAGCGACACCGGACGGCAGATCGAGGGCGTCATCCAGACCGACGCCGCCATCAACCCCGGCAATTCCGGCGGGCCGCTCCTCGACAGTGCCGGCCGGCTCATCGGCGTGAACACGGCGATCGCGAGCCCCTCGGGCGGCAACGCGGGAATCGGGTTCGCGGTGCCCGTCGACACCGTGAACCTCGTGGTTCCGCAGCTCATCCAGCACGGACGGGTGTTCCGTCCCCGGCTGGGCGTGCGCCTCGCGGACGCGCGCATCGCAGAGCGGCTGGGGCTCAAGGGCATCCTCGTGCTGGACGTCGACGCGGGCTCGGGAGCCGAGAAGGCCGGGCTCCGCGGCACGAGCCGCGACCGCGAGGGAGCGCTGATCCTCGGGGACGTCCTCGTCGCGGTGAACGGCAAGAAGGTCACCGCCCCCGACGACCTCATGACCGTGCTCGAGACGCACAAGGCGGGCGAGAAGGTCGAGGTCACGTTCGTGCGCGACGGGATCACGGAGACCCGCGACGTGACTCTGATGGAGTAGAAAATCCCCCGCGGGGGGCCTGGGGGGATCGAGAAACCCCCAGGATCAATAAGCTACACCGCCACCCGTACGTCGCCCAGAGGCCGGCCCGCGGCGTCGAACGTGCGCTCCAGGATCTCGATCTCCTCGTCGCCGAAGACGAGCGCCGTCGTGGTGCGGGTGCCGTACGTGGGCGTCACGATGAAGGGCGCCGAGAGGATGCGCTCCCACTCGAGGCCGACTCCGGTTTCCGGCAGCTCGCCATCGGGCGCCGTCGTGCGGTCGTCGAGCAGCGCGACGAGATCGTCGAGCTCGGGAACGTCTTCACCCAGCGCGCCTTCGAGCCGCTTCTTCGTACGCACGACCTTGGGCCACGGCGTGTCGAGAGCGGCGTTCGAGAGTCCGTAGATCCCGGGCGCGAGGGCGACCACGGGTGTATGCGAGGCCACGAAGAACGCTTCGTCCTCGTCGCCCACCACGAGGTTGAAGCCCGCGTAGCGCGCGGCCTCGGACGCGACGAGGGCCGCGTACTCGGCGGGCCCGTCTTCACCGGTCAGGAACGCAGAGACGAGGAGCCCGCGCGAGGGAGCGCCGGGCTTCTTCTCGAACGGGTTCCGCACGTTGGTGAGAAACGCGAAGCGCCCGTCGTCGGTCACGCCGAGCCAGGTGCCGGAGCCCTGGAGGTCGCGGCCCCCCAGAACGTGCGGGGCCTCCTCCCAGAACGCCGCGGGTGCGGAGGGACGCGCGTGGAACTCGTCGCGGTTCGCGGCGAGCACGAGGTCGAGCCCGGGAACGCTCTTCCAGGCGAAGACGGCGAGGCACATCGGGGGGAGGATAGACGCTCGCGGGTACCATCCGAGCGCGCATGAAGGTCCTCTCCGCCGCAGCGCGGTTTCTCAAGCGGCTCTTACGGAGCGAGCCGGAGGCCGTCCGCACGGAGCACGTGCTCCAGGGCCGGCTGCTCCTCCTCCGCGACGTACGGTCCCGGTTTCTCGAGGTTGCGCGCGACATCGTCATCTACCTGCCGCCCGAGTACATCGATCCGCTGCGGAGGTTCCCGGTCCTCTACATGCAGGACGGCCAGAACCTCTTCGATCCCCGCACGAGCTTCATCCACGGCAAGGACTGGCAGCTCGGCGAGACGCTCGAGCGCGAGACGCGCGCGCGCCGCATCGCGCCGCTCGTCGTGGTGGCACCCTACAACGCCGGCGTGAAGCGGATCGACGAGTACACGCCCACGCGCGACGAAAAGACCGCCGCGGGTGGGGGTGCGAGCCACTACGGGCGCTTCCTCGTCGAGGAGCTCAAGCCGTTCGTCGACTCGCAATACCGCACGCGCCCGGAGGCGGCGTCGACGGCGGTCGGCGGCTCCTCGCTCGGCGGGCTGCTCAGCGTTTACCTGGGCCTCACCCGGCCCGGCGTCTTCGGACGCATCGCCGCGATGTCGCCGTCGGTCTGGTGGGACGGCGAGGCCATCGTCTCGATCGCGCGCGGGATGAGGGCGCCCGCGGGGCAGAAGGTGTGGCTCGACATGGGAACGCAGGAAGGGCGGGGCGCGCTCGCGGCGACCCAGCGGCTCCGCGACGCTCTGGTTGCCTCAGGCTACGGGCGGTCGCTTCGCTACACCGAGATCCGCGGGGGCTTGCACGACGAGACGGCGTGGGGAAAACGCTCGCACCAGATGCTGCGGTTCCTGTTTCCCCCTACTTCGTCTTGATGCGCTTGGGGTAGAGCTTCTTCGCGAGCTGATCGGCGGCGTCGCTGGCCGCGGCATCGTACGAATCGGCCATGCCCTCGACGGCGGTGACGGTGGCGGCGCCCTTCACCGAGATCGTCTTCACGATGTGGCCGTCGTTGGCGTCGACGAGCTTGTAAGAGGCGGTGCAGGTTCCCTGGAACGTGCGCACGGTCTCGAACGAGCTCACTTCCCGGCCGGTCACCGGATGCTGCGTGACCTTCGGAATGGTGGCGTCCCGCGCCTCGACCATGCAGGGCCCCACTTCGATTCCGATCCACCCGTCGCCCTTGTTGGCCTCGCGGAACTGCGTGGCCGCCTCGCCCTTGATGTCGGAGGCGAGATCGCCGAGGACGCCGCCCGAGAGCCGCGCGTCGGCGATGCCGACGTTCGCGCGCTCGGTCATCTCGAAGAGGAAGCGCGAAAGAAAGGCCTCCACCTCGGCGTCCGCGCCCTTGGCCTCCACGAGCACGAGCTGCGTTGGCTCTTTCGGTTTCTCGGCCGGAGGCGCGGCGAGGAGGGTCAGGGCGGCGAGGGCGGGAAGGAGCAACATGAACCGATCATATTTCGCTTCCGCTCGCACTGGAACGAGCGAGCGCGTCCCGCCAATGCGGGAGACCGAGCCCCTGCGCTCCGAGTTTCCGGCCGTCGAGCGGCGTGCGGAGGGGCCGTTCCGGAGAAAGCCGTGCCGAAGCCTGCAGCACGGGCTCGAAGCGCGGAGGAAGCGCGAGGAGGCGCGCGGCCTCCTGCAGAACCTCGAGGAACGAGGTTTCTCCGGCGTTCGTGAGGTGGTAGAGACCGGGCGGCGGACGCAGCTCGAGCACTCGAGCGATGGTCTCGGCCGCGTCGACGACGTACGTCGGAGTGAGAATGCGGTCGGTGAAGACGCGGGGCGTCTCTCCGCGCCTCAGCTTCGCCACGAGGCCGTCGATCGATCCGTGCGCGCGGCCGCCGCCGAACAGGCTCTCGACGCGGAATACGTACGCACGTGGCGACGACAGCGCGGCCAGCTCGCCGGCCAGCTTCGTCTGGCCGTAGAGGGAGAGCGGGACCGGGAGATCGTCCTCGCGATAGGGCCTGTCCAGAGTTCCGTCGAACACGAAGTCCGTCGAGAAATGAACGAGGAGGGCGCCGTTCGCCTCCGCCGCGCGGGCGAGCGCGAGCGGCGCGAGCGCGTTGACGCGAAACCCCGTGTGCGGGTCGCGCTCCGTCTCCTGGACCCCGAACGCCGTCGCGTTGACGACGATCGCCGGGCTCTTCGCGAGAACGGCCCGCTCCAGCGCGGCGGCGTCGGACACGTCGACCTCTGCGCGTCCCGGCGCGTCGACGGCGAACGCGCGCGCGAGGCGCTCGTGGAGCGCCCGTCCGAGCTGCCCGCCCGCGCCGAGGAGGAGGAGCGATGGAAGGTGCGAAGCCCCGAAGGAGCGGAGTCTCACGAGAGGTGCGAAGGGCGGAACGCCCGGAGCCGCAGCAGGTGCGTCATAGAATCCTGAAAAGAATTTTTGCGGAGGAAAGAATGCGGCTCATCACGCGCTCGGACTTCGACGGTCTCATGTGCGCCGTCCTGCTCAAGGAAGTCGAAAAGATCAAGGACATCGAGTTCGTCCACCCGAAGGACGTCCAGGACGGAAAGATCGCCGTCACCAAGGACGACATTCTCACGAACCTGCCCTTCGTTCCCGGAGTCGGGCTCTGGTTCGACCATCACTCGAGCGAAGCCGGCCGCAACGACATGCAGGGCATCGCGTTCGAGGGCCGCTTCGACGTCGCCCCCTCCGCCGCGCGCGTCGTGTACGACCACTACGTGGCCAAGGGGAAGGGCGCCAAGCTCAAGAAGTACAAGAAGCTCCTCGAGGTCGTCGACAAATCCGACTCCGCGCAGCTCACCGAGAAGGACGTCACGAAGCCCAGCGGCTGGATCCTCCTCTCGTACGTCATGGACCCGCGCACGGGCGTCGGCTACAGCCACGACTACGCGATCTCGAACCGCGACCTGATGAAGAAGATGATCTCCCTCATCGGCAAGAAGCCCGTCAAGGAGATCCTCGCGAACAAGCACGTGGCCGAGCGGGTCGCGAAGTACAAGGAAGATCAGAAGGCGTTCAAGGCCCAGCTCGTGGAGCGCTCGGTGCTCGACGGCAACGTCGTCGTGTCGGACTTCCGGGGCGTGGCCGACGTGAAGTCGGGCAACCGCTTCCTCGTGTACACGATCTACCCCGACTCGAACGTCTCGGTGCGCATCTCCGAGAGCAAGGCCCTCGGCAAGGTCGTCTGCGCGGTCGGGCACAGCATCTTCAACCGCACGTGCAAGACCGACGTCGGCAAGCTCATGGGCAAGTTTGGCGGTGGCGGGCACCGCGGCGCGGGAACCTGTCAGCTGCCCATCGAGACGGCCGGTAAAGATCTCAAGAAGATCCTCGCGGCACTCAAGAAGGCCGGATAACGCGAATCCCCGGTTTCCCCTAATTCACAGAGCTCGTTGGCGGCGAGGCCACCGCCTCGGGGCGCACCCCGAGGCGGGCCAGCGCGCGTTCCCACAGGGCGTTCGCGTCGCGCGGAAAAGCGAAAGCCACCTCGTAGGGGAGGACGAGCCAGGAGCCGTCCTCCATCTCCTTCTCGAGCTGGCCGGGCCCCCAGCCCGCGTAGCCGAACACGAGGAGGCCCCGCACGACTCCGGAGTCGCTCGCCTCGGGCTGGTCCTTGCCGAAGAGCGCGGGGAGCACGTCGGGCGACGCGGAGACGCGCACGCCCGGGGCCATCTGTACGGATTCCACACCGGGCACCTCGCTCTGGTGCACCACGATGAGCCCGTTCGTGAGCACGGGGCCTCCGAGGCGGAGCGGAGTCCTCTCGTTCAGCGACCGCGCGAGCGGCTCGGGGAGAAGACCCGTGGCCTTCTCCTCGAGCACGCGGTTCACGATCCAGCCGATCGCGCCCTCGAGCGTGTGGTGCCCCACGAGCACCACGGTGTGCTCGAAGTTCGGGTCCTGGAGCTCGGGCGCGGCAAGCAGCAGGTACGGAGCTTCGAGCGTCTCCACGCCGCGAGGATACGCCGCTCAGTCGCCGAAACGGCCCGAAAGAGGCTTCCCCGCGATCGATGGAAATCCGGGCACGCGCACGGTGTCGCGGTCCTTGATCGAGAGCATCGCGATGAGCCCGCGGCCCGCGAGGTGCTCGGCGGCCTTGATGGTGAGCACCGTCTCGGCGCACGGGGTGGTGCGCGCCTCGGCGCCCCGGCCCGTCACGTGGAGCGGCAGATCCTCGACGTCCTGTCCCGTGAGATCGAGGTCCCAGCCGTCCCGCTCGAACGCCTGCGCGAGCACGAGCGTCACGAGCACCGCGGGCGGTCCCCACAGATACGTCTCGTGACCCGCGAGCTGCGCGAACTCGAAGCGCTCGATGGGCTCGGTGGTCTTTCCGTACGGGAGCCTCAGAAGGAAGCGGGGCAGGGCGAGGCCCGCGAAGCCGGCCGAGGGCAGCGCGCGGAGCGCGGCCCACGCGGCGGCGCTCTCGGAGTCGGGCTTGAACGTCCAGTCCTCGGGCGAGCCGTGCAGGTTCGTCGCGTCGCAGCCCGCGAGGCGCGGATGAGCCGTGCCCACGAACGGAGCGCCCGCGGATTTCGCGAGGCGCGAGAGACGGCCGAGCAGCTCGGCGTCGGCGGCCGTCGCGTCGAACGTGAAGAACGACGCGGCGAGGGCCCACGGGTCTTCGCCGGGCGTGTCGACCGTCTCGCTCACGAGGATGCGGTAGAGCTGCGAGGCCGAGAGGTCGTCGCCCGCGAGGTCGGCGGCGAGCTCCGCGCGGCTCACGTCGAGGAGGTGCAGCACGACCTCGCTCTCGTCGTCGAGGCGGCGGATGAGGAAGTCCACCGAGCGCCAGGCGCACTCGAGCTCCTGGAAGCGCGCGTCGTGCAGGACCCGACGCATCGCCTCGGCGAGGCTCTGGTCGGCCGCGGCGAGGAGCTCGGCCTTCTGAGGATGCTCGCGGGCGACCACGAACGGCGCCGCGAGGCGAGCGGCGAGCGACGTGAGCGCGGCGTCGGTCTTCGCGAGCGGCGCCGAAGGCGGGGGCGCCGTGGAGCCCGAGAGAATCGCGTCGAGAATCGAGCCGCTCCCAGAGGGCTCCGCCGGGGCCGGCTCGGGCTCGGAGTGAGCGCCCATCTCCTTCGCCGCGGCCTCGAACGTCTTGGGGTTCTCGAGCCGGGCGCGCAGGGAAACGAGCTCCTGAAAGGCGGAAACGCGGGAGAAGAGCGTGTCGGGGTGGAAGTCCTCGAGCTCCTTGAACGTGAGCTGGGCCGGCGCCGAGCCGTCACCGAGGGGTACGGAAAGGCCGGTGCCGAGGCGCTCCATCACGTCCTCGAGCGTGTCGCGATCGACTTGCACGCTCCTTCGCCCGCGGAGAGGAGCCTGCACCCCGCGGCTCGCGCGGCCGGTGAAGTCTCCGCTGA
>CAZXSG010000179.1:0-7347 GCA_964643185.1 uncultured Holophagales bacterium | reverse complement strand
GGCGTCTCCCGGTTTGCGGAACTCCCGGACCTTCGAAAGGAACCACGGGATCTTGGGGAAGACCGCGAGCAGGGCGAGGGTCGCGCCAACGGTGACGTACACGGGGGCGTGCTTGGCGTCGAGCACCGAGAACGGATTCAGCACGAGCCACGGATACAGCGAACGCGGCTGTTCGTGTGCCGAGAGCCCGAAGACGCCGATGAGCACGGGAAGCACGCTGGCCGTCACGGCCAGAAGCAGGGAAACGACCCAGGTGTGCCCCTCCGAAACGCGGTTCACGAGGAAGCGCTCCCTCACGAAGCGGCCGGCGAGGGCGTAGCACAGGATGTACGCGAGGAGCCCGGGGCCCCGCGTCAGGGCCGCCGTCACGTCGTCGATTCCGCGCGACGGAAGGAACGGCAGGGCGAGGGTGCCGAGAACCGCGGTGAAAACGGCCACGAGGACCGCCCAGGTGAAACCGGAGGCCGCGCCGCTGAAGAACGGAAACGCGAGGAGCCGTGCGGGTCCCGCAGGCACCTCGCGAAGAACGCGAGGGCCCAGCCGGTCTCGTTCGCTTCCGGCCGCGAGCAGCGTGAGCGTGAGGATGGCGGTCGTGCCCCAGAGGCCCACGGCGAAAACCTCCGCGTCCGAGGCGAAGAGCGCGAGCGCGTAGGACCCGCCCAGGGACACGAGCCAGATGATCGTGAACGTGATGCGGACGGGGCGGGCACGGTTCGCGACGGGCGGCGTGAGGCAGGCCGTGGTGAGGACGCGGGCCACGGCGAACAGCGAGAGCACGGTCGCGAGGATCACGGCCGCGGCGATTCGGGCCTCCTTCGACACGAAGAGCACCAGCGCGCCCGAGGACAGGAGCGCCACGGAGCTCGCGATGGTCATCGAGGCGATCGTGATGATGCCGACGAGCGCCACGAGCGCCACGAGCGAGCGGAAGATCTTGGTGCCCGGAATCGTGGCCGCGAGGAGGGCGACCTGTGTGGCCGCGAGGACGCCGAGGTAGCCGATCGAAAGGAGGACGAGCACGGTGAAGAAGTCCACGCCGCGCAGGAAATACGTGAACGTGAGGAACGGGAGGCTCGCCGTGAAGAGCCACAGTGTGAGCACCCCGCCCGCGAGAAGCTTGCCGCTCGCGATCTCCCCGGGCGTGAGCGTGGTGACGAAGAGAAGGTCCAGATTCTGATCGTTCCTCTCGCTCGTCATGCGGAACCACGTGGCGACGGGGACGAACAGGAACGCCGTTCCGAGAAGCACGCCGAGGAGGATGCTGAAGGCGCGCGCCCCCTCGCCGAACGCGCCGCCCGAGGCCTGGTTCAGGAACGAGGAGCGGAGCAGCGCCAGGCCCAGGGTCGCCGTTTCCACGAGGAGGAAGAACGTGAGCATCGCGGCGGCCGTCCGGCCCCGCACCGCCTGGCGCAGCTCCTTCACCACGATGGGGTTCACCCAGTCGTCCACGCGCGCGGCCCGCGCGCCCAGCCAGGAGACGACGGAAACGCGGCTCACGCGACCTCTCCCTTGGTGACCTCGAGGAACACGTCCTCGAGGCTTCCGCGGAGAGGTCGCATCTCGGCGATGCGGAACCCGGCCGCGACGGCGGCGCTCAGAAGGGAGGCCGCCGCCTCGTCGCCGTCCTCGAGCGTCACCTCCACGAGCGGCACCGTCGATCCCGTGAGCCGCGCTTCGAGCGTCCCGGGCTGCTCCAGGGCGAATCGGACGAGCTCGTCGGCGCGCCCGAGCGGCCGGAGAGCCACCGTTCGCTGCGGGCGCGCGTCCGTGAGGATCTCGTGGAGCGAGCCCGCTTTGAGGATGCGTCCGCGCTCGATGATGAGAGCGCCGCTCACCAGCTCGGCGAGCTCGGTGAGGATGTGAGAGCTGATGAGGATGGCCTTGCCCTGCGCCGCGAGAACGCGCAGCAGCTCGCGGAGCTCGATGCGGGCGCGCGGGTCGAGGCCGGCGGCCGGCTCGTCGAGGATGAGGACCTCGGGCTCGTGAAGCAGCGCGCGGGCCAGGCAGACGCGCTGCTTCATGCCCTTCGAGAGCGCGTTGACCATCTTGTCGCGGATGCCCGAGAGGTTCGTGAACTCCTCGATCGAGGAGACGACGCGCCTCCGGTCCTCGCCCTTGCGGCCATAGGCGCGCGCGAAGAAATCCAGGTAGTCGTGCACGCTCACGTCGCGGTGCGAGGGCAGCGAATCGGGCACGTAGCCAATCACGCGGCGCGCGTGCTCGGGCTCCTCGACGATGGACACGCCGTCGACGAACGCGTTGCCGCGCGTCGGCTCCTCGAGCGTCGCGAGGATGCGCATCGTCGTCGTCTTGCCCGCGCCGTTCGGTCCCACGAAGCCGTAGATCTCGCCCGAGGAGAACGAGAAGCTGATCCCGTTCACCGCCCGGGTCGCGCCGAACTGCTTCACGAGGTCGACGGTCTCGACCTTCATCGGGATCCTCCGGGCGAAACCGGCGCGAAGCTCGAGGAAGGCGACGTGCCGAGGACGAAGGACGATTCCTTCCGGGTCCGCGCGTCGATGCCGTCCGCCAGGAAGGGAGAGCGCGCAACGCGGGCGAGCCAGGTGTTCGGAGGGAGCTGCGGGCCCACCGAGGCCATGCGGCCTTCGAGGGCCTCCCAGGACCCCGCGAACACGTCGCGCAGATCGATCGCGTCGGCCGCCCTTACGGCCGACGCCGCCGATCTCACCTCGCCGAGCGTGGCCTTCTTCCCTGCGGGCACCGAGGGCACGCCCCAGAGCGTGCCATCGGGATCCGTGACCCAGAGCTCCCCGAGGTCGACGCCGAGGCCGTTCGTCACCACCCTTGCGTTTCCCTCCGTCGCGAACACGAGGCGCTCTCTTCGCGACTCCACATGTCTCACGCTGAACCGCGCGGGCACGCGGGCCTCCACGAAGCCGCTCAGGAAGCGCTGCCCTTCGGTGAAGTCCACGGAAAGACGCCGGGCCCGCCGTCCCA
Organism: uncultured Holophagales bacterium; assembly: GCA_964643185.1. Lineage (GTDB taxonomy): Bacteria > Acidobacteriota > Thermoanaerobaculia > UBA5066 > UBA5066 > JAEUQS01. The sequence goes on along the minus strand of CAZXSG010000179.1, from coordinate 4,389 downwards.
TCCAGGGCTCGCGAACCGTCCCCAACTCCGTGAGCGGCGAGAGCAGGAGCCCGCCACCGGGAGTGAACGTCGTGTAGTAGCCGGTCCAGCCGATCGTCACGGCCCGCTGCTCGGTCTCGTCGAGGAGCGTGAGGAGCGAGCGGGTCACGCTTCGCGCGATGCCCTCGTTCGCGAGCGCGTAGCCCATGAGCGAGAGCGACGAGAGGAGCGCGATGGCCGGAACCGTGACGTAGACGAGCATCGATTTCTTCTTGCGCGAGAGGACGGCGAGGTTCAGCGGTCCGATCGCGACCATGATCACGAGGAGCACCACGAAGAGAGCTCGGGCGGGGAGCTGGGGCAGCTCGGCCCAGGAGGCCGATGCCGAAACGCGCTCGCCGTCGAGCGTCCTGGCGGTCTTCACGATGGCCTCGGACACGGGCTCGAGCACGAACGGAGCGAGGTCCGAGGGCGCGGAGGCCTCCACGAGGAAAGCCCTTCCGAAACCCGCTCGAAAAGCGCGAAGGGCCGATCCCGAGGGACCGCTCAGGCTGCTCCAGCCGCGGGGCGTCTCGAAGGAGCCGAACACCACGAGGACGCCGCCCGCCTCGACGAACGCGAGGAGCGCCTCGCGGGTCTCGGGCCTCAGCCGCGCCGCGTCGCTCGCACCGAGGATCACGGCATCGATCGACGAGTACGCGATCCACTCGGTGGGCCACACCGCGGTGTCGTCTTCCCAGCGTTCGATCGGGAAGAGCGCCGGAAGAGGTACCGGCGATCCACCGGGAACCGTGGAGGGAAGCGGAACCAACGTGGAGCCGACGGTCACGACGCTGCCGCGCGAGGGGTCGGGCGGACCCTCCAGCTCCCGCGGCTGCAGCGCGTTCTCGAGGGCCTCCTTGGAGAGGGACCGGCTCGCGACCACCCGGAACGAAGGGTTGGACGAGTACGCGTGCGCGCTCGTGGGGATGAGGATGTCGAGAATGGCCTTCTCTCGCGGCGTCACGACGAGGAGACCCGTGCCGCTCACGGGCACGCCGGGGATGGTGAACGACGACTCGAGCGTCGTCTGGGGCGCGATGGTGTACGTCCGCGACGTGGACTCGAGGCGGTCCCAGTAAACGTTCTCCTGGTGCGTCGCGGGAAACGAGAGCGTCACCCGTGCCTCGCGGGCTCCGGGGTTGCGGAGCCTCACGCGAAGGGCCTGGTATCCGCGGGAGACACGGGCCTCGAGGTTATCGGGGACGGTGACCTCGATACCGCCCACGGTCTGCGGGACGGCGGCAAGCGGCGCGGCCCAGGGGAGCGCGCGGGCCAGGGACACGGCGCTCAGGAGCCATCGCTTCATGCTTCGAGCGCCACGCCCACCGGGAGCACCGCGCCGGCCTCGTCGATCGCCGCGAGGAGATCGGTGACGACGCGGGCCGTGGTGATCCCGTCGAACCGCGCCGTCGGCGAAAGGAGGACGCGGTGCGCGAGCACCGCCCGTGCGACGGCCCGCACGTCGGCGAAGCCCGCGGCCGGCCGCCCCGCGAGGAGCGCGTTCGCGCGCGCGGCCTCGGCGAGTCCGATCGCGGCTCTCGGCGAAGCACCGTAGGCCACCGCGCTCTTCACCACCGCGGGAGCCTCGGGAGAGGTCGCGTGCGAGGCCGAGACGAGCCGCGCGATGTAGCGGGCCACGGGACGCGGCAGCGCGATGCGGTCCATCGCGGCGAAGAGCGCGTCGAGGCTCTCGCGGGAAAGCGTGAACGTGGGCGAAGGCGGCTCGCCCCGGCGGCGCGTCGCGACCAGCTCCTCGAGGTCTTTCGTGGCGGCCGGGGCCACGTCGAGCTTGAAGAGAAAGCGGTCGAGCTGGGCCTCGGGCAGCGGATACGTTCCCTCGAGCTCGATGGGGTTCTGCGACGCGAGCACGAAGAACGGCCGCGGCAGCTTCCGCGTCGTGCCGAGCTGCGTCACCGCGCCCTCCTGCATGGCCTCGAGGAGCGCGCTCTGCGTTTTGGGCGAGGCGCGGTTGATCTCGTCGGCAAGGAGGAGGTTCGTGAACACGGGGCCGGGCTGGAACGCCATCTCCCGGTGTCCCGCAGCGTTCTCGCGCAAAAGGTGGGTCCCGAGGATGTCGCCGGGCATGAGGTCGGGCGTGAACTGCACGCGCTTGAACTCGAGGTCCAGCAGCTTCCAGAGCGCCACGATGAGCGCCGTTTTCCCCACGCCCGGCAGCCCTTCGAGAAGCAGGTGCCCCTTGGCGAGAAGGCCCGCGAGCACCAGCCGGTGGAGCTCGGGGCGTCCGAGGAGGAGGCGGTCCAGCTCCGCGAGGAGGCGGCCCGCGGTTTCCGCCGCGGGCGCCAGCTCCTCGGGCGTGGGCAGCGTCGGTCGATCCTCGATGTTCTTCATTGGGTCCTTTCGAAATATCGAGAGACCGTTTCCCGGTGGCGCGGCAGCACCCGCGGCGCGACGTTGGTGCCGGCGGCGGGCGAGTTTCCGAGCGTGGACGCGGCCGGAGCGCTGCCCTTCGCGGCTTCCGGCTCGGCGGTCGACAGCGCGACCAACGCGCTGTCGTGGAGGGAGCGGGCCTCGGCGCCGGGCAGAGCCTTCTCCTGAAAGCGGTCTTTCTGTTCCTTCGTCTCGCCGTCGAATGCGAGCGGGGCGTCGCCGCGGCCCCGGTTCACGCCGCCCTTCCCGGGACGGCTCGCCTCGCAGAAGCCTTCGACGCCGTCCTTGCTGCGGTTCTTGTCGAGGAACGACGCGAGGCCCTGGCTCTGGGGCGCGCCGTCGAGCTGCGCGGCGCGGCGCACGCCCTTCGCGTCGAGGAGGTTGCGGCTCGCGAGCTTCTTCAGGGAGTCGAGCGTCGCCTTCTTCGCGCCCGACGCCGCGGCCGCGAGAGATTCGAGCTGCTCCTTAGAGAGCGTGCCTTCCCGCGCTGCCTTCGCGACATCGGCCGGAAGCGCAGCGGCCGCCTTCGCGTCGCTGCGCGCCTCGTCGACCTTCTCGGCGAGGCCCTGCATCGCCGCCGAGCGCGCGTCCTCGGCGAGCTGCTCGCCTTCCCGCGCGAGGGCCGAGGCGAGGGCTTCCGTGTCCGAGAGCGAGGTCGCCGTGGCGAGGCCCTTCTCGGCGGCCTGATCCGCCGCGGCTTTCACGCCGGCCGAAACGTGATCGAGCGCCTCCCACGTGCGCGCGGGGTCGCTGCCCGAGGCCTCCTTCGAGAGAGCTTCGAGGGCGTCTTTCAGCGACTCCTCGCGCTCGGGCTCGAGGACGCCTTCCTCCTTCAGCGCTTCGAGGTCTCCCGCGAGGCGCGCGACGTCAGCGGCGATGTCGAGGCGCGCCGCCGCGCCCACAGGTTTCACGGGCACGAGCGTGGCCGCGAGAACGTAGGCGAGGGCCACGAACGCCAGCGCGCCGGAGCGGCCGTCCTTCAGGCGGACGCGGGGCAGCGCGCGTGGCTCGGGAAGCCGCGTGTCCCAGCTTCCGAGGGGCGCCTCCGCCGCAGCCATGAGGAGGCCGTCGCAGGCCGAATGCGCGTCCACGAGGGCCCGCACCCGGAGCGCCTCGGGGCGGGACCGGTAGGCCCGCCAGCCGAGGACGCCGCCCAGGGCGGCGAGCGCGCTCGCGGCGAGCGCCCAGGGAGTGAGGCCGAACCCCCCGAGGCGCAGGACGAGGAGCAGCGTGCCCCATGCGAAGCCCCAGATCCACGCGGCGACGAGCGCGGCGCGGGCGGCGCCCGCCAGCCCGAGCCGGAGCCGCAGCTCGTCGATCTGGCGCTCGTAGACGGACAGCCGGGAGGAAACGTGCATGTCGCTCCTGGAACGATACGTGCGCCGAGGTCCACGCGCCTAACGGCGTGTGACCTCTTGCACACGTTTGAGTTCCCGGAAAGAAGGGAGAATCACCTTCATGAAGGCCTTGCCTCCGTCGTGGGACGCCGTCCTCGGAGCGCAGCTTCAGGAGCCGTACTTCCGATCGCTCGCCGCCTTCGTCGCGGAGGCGCGGCGCTCCGGCCCGGTCTTTCCGCCCGAGGACGAGGTCTTCGCGGCGTTCCGGCTCACGCCCTATGACCGCGTGAAGGTGCTCCTGCTCGGCCAGGATCCGTATCACGACGACGGGCAGGCGCACGGGCTCTGCTTCTCGGTGAAGCCTGAGGCGGCTGCGCCCCCGTCGCTGCGGAACATCTTTCGAGAGCTCCACACCGATCTGGGCGTGCCGGTTCCCGCGCACGGCGACCTCACGGCCTGGGCCGGGCAGGGCGTCCTCCTCCTCAACTCGATCCTCACGGTCGCCGCGCACCGCCCCGCATCACACCGGAACCAGGGCTGGGAGGCTTTCACCGACGCCGCGATCTCGGCCCTGAACGCGCGTCCCAGGCCCCTCGTGTTCTGTCTGTGGGGCGCGTGGGCGAAGAAGAAGGTCCCGCTCGTC
>CAZXSG010000178.1:0-7363 GCA_964643185.1 uncultured Holophagales bacterium | reverse complement strand
GCCCCGAGGGCGCGGCGGCGGCCTTGAGCGCGGCGTCCTTCGGCGCCGCGGCGGCCCTGAGCGCGGCGTCCTTCGGCGCCGCGGCGGTTTGAGCGCGGCTATACTCGACCCTTGTCCGACGCCACCCGAAGATCGGTCTGGCTGGGTGCCCGGATCGCCCTCCTCCCCGCCCTCTTCGCGGCTTTTCTCATCCTCCTCGGCCTGGCCTCGGTCGAATACGAGGTCGATGTCGAGTCCGATGCGTTCGTCGTAAGGACATTCGGCAAGAAGCACTCGGTTCCGAGACCTCCGGGCGAAGCCACGTGGACGAACGTCGTCGGGGAGCCCCGCTTCTCGACCCGGCAGCTCCTCTTCCACGACGACGGTCTCGTCGGAAATGGCGTCGCGGCACTTCGCGGGCTCTTCCGGAAAGACCGGATCGAGCCGAACGACGTGAGGCTTCCCCTCCGTCGCGGCAGCAACCGGCTCATCAACTGGAATCCGTTCAGGGCCCGGCTGAACCTGAGGTCGGCATCGCTCGACGCGAACTTCCGGGTCACGATTCCCGACGCGTCCCTCGAGATCTGGATCGGCGGCTCCCAGATCGTGAAAGAGGACATCCAGATCCCCTGGCCGCGTCTGATCCTCGCCCCGATCGGCGCGATCCTGTTCCTCGCGGCGTTTCTCGGAACGCTCGTTTCGCTGATCCTCCCGTTCCGCGCCACGGAGGCCCGGGAGCCGCTTCCGGCGCCTTCGCCCTTCCCCCTGGCGCGCAAGGACGCCGGAATCGCGCTCCTCCTGTTCGTCCTGGGCACCGGGATCGTCGGGCTGATCTTCCATCGTGTTTTCGAGGCCTTCCCCGGCTTCGGAGACGAGATGAACTACCTCTTCCAGGCCAAGATCTTCGCCGCGGGTCATCTCTCGGTGCCGGAGCCACCGGATCCCCAGTTCTTCCGTGTCGCCTGGATGGATCTCTTCGGCACGGACGGACGGATCTGGGGCTTCCATCCGCCCGGAAACAGCCTTCTCCTCGTGCCGGGAACCCTCGTCGGCCTGCCGGGCATCTCGATCCCGATCGTGGGCGGGCTCCTCCTCGTGGCTCTGTATCTCTTCGCGCTCGAGGTCCTCCCCGACAGGAGGTTCGCGCTCCTCGCGGTTCTCGTGTGCGTGACGTCGCACTACTTCCTCTCGCTCGCGGCCTCGTACATGGCGCACGCGCCGAGCTCTCTTTGCCTCACCCTGGGATCCTTCTGCGTGCTCCGTTTCACGAACGGAGGACGGGCGGCGCTCCTGCCCGCGGGAGCGGCGCTCTTCGGCGCCGCGTTCCTCGTGAGACCCGTCTCGGCCGTGCTCCTCGCCCTTCCCATCGGGATCCTCGTCCTCGTGAGGTTCCGGAAGCGGCATCTCGCGACGTACGCTCTCGCGCTCCTCGCGGGCATCGTTCCGGCGAGCGGCATCTTCCTCTACACGCACGGAATCTCGGGGAAGTGGGACACGCCCTACGCCATCAAGGGACCCGAGATGGGACAGACGATCTCCGTGAGGCTGGGCAAGGGCCTCGTCACGCACGAGACGAACCTCTTCCGGAACGTCAACGAATACCAGCACCGCGTGCACTCGTTCGGAATCCTCGGAAACCTGCTGCCGTTCTTTCTTCCGCTGTTCCTGGGACGCCGTCTGCAAACGCGAAACCGGATGTTCCTGTACGGAGCGTTCGTGTTCTTCGTCGTGGGCCACAGCGTCCTGCACTGGCACGGCTGGAAGTGGGAGCCGCGGATGCTCTACGACGTCTCGTTCCTCTTCTACGCGCTTTCGGGTCTCGGTCTCTTCGGGGTCCTGAAGGCCGCCGAAGGGCGCCTGAGGCGCCTCGCAACCGGTCTCGTCGCCACCGTGCTCGTGCTGCCTTATGCCTGGGCCGGGCTGATCGACCTTCCGATCCGGTTCGTCACGGAATACGAGGACTACAACATCTCTCCGAAGGGTGTCCTGCACGAGGTCGAGTGGAAAAAGATCCACGACGCCATCGTCTTCTTCCGCAACGAGGAGATGTACACGTGCTACATGCCCCAGAACACGGTGCGTTTCGACGGTGACGTCGTCTACGCCAAGCATGTGGGCGCTCTCGAGAACTACAGGCTCCTCGCCCGCTTTCCGGAGAAGAAGGTCTACTACTCGCACGAAGGAATGACCCTTCAGCCGCGCACGAATTTTTTCCGCAAGGACCTTTCCGAGCTGGCCCGGACTCTCGCCGCGGTCCCGATCGAGAGCCGGATGGTCGTCCTGCCCTGGCTCGACATAGCACCGACGCCGCTGCACGATGCCCTTCCGGGCCGAAAGCTCTCGTCGGACGGATTCCTCTCCCTCCTCCCCGAGCTCGCGAAGGACGGCAGCCCGCGGGTGATCGCCCTGGCGGGAGACGCCGTGTCTCTCGAGCCTCTCCTCGCGAGCCTCTTCCGCCTGCGCACGGTGCCGATCGAGACCGAAAGCCCGGTGGTGGTCCGCGTCGTCGAAGGCCTCGTCGCCGGAGGCGAAGGGCGCCTCCCCGGCTTCCTCATGACCTGCTTCGGGGACCCGTGGTACCACGAGGAGAAGCTCCTCCAGCAGGCGGTCGTGGCGGGCGTCGACCCCACGCAGTGCCCGGGGAACGAGCGCTCGGCCACCTGGGAGGCGAGGTTCACGCTCACCGAGGCCACGACGTTCGACCTCTACACCGAGTCGGACGACGGCTCGGGCATCTTCATCGACGGAGACCTCGTGGTGGACAACGAGCTCAGTACCGGTCACGGCGTGAAGTTCGCTCGCTCCCAGGTGTGCATCGATGCCGGCGAGCACGTCATCGTGATCAAGTACTTCAACGGTCCGGGCGAGGCCTATTTCGAAGCGGGAACGCTCGGACCGGACAGCGAGAAGCAGAGGTTCTCCGGACGCCTCGGTCCGACGGGACCGTTCTTCTTCCTGCCGCGCCCATGATCCTGCGGGGTCTCGATCCCTCCTTCGGCGTGCCGCATACTCTCCCGGCGCCATGATCCATCCCACCGCGATCGTCTCCGCGAAAGCGCGGCTGGGGCAGAACGTCACCGTGGGACCTTTCTCGCTCGTCCACGACAACGTGGTCGTGGGAGACGACACGGTCATCGAGTCGCACTGTGAGCTCGGCCACCCGGCGGCACTCGCCGACGGTCAGCCCCTTCGGATCGGCCGCTCCAGCCTGATCCGCTCGTACAGCATCTTTTACGAGGGGTCTGCCTTCGGCGACCGGCTCGTCACGGGCCACCGCGTCACGGTGCGCGAGCAGACCCAGGCGGGAGCGAACCTCCAGATCGGCACGCTGGGAGACATTCAGGGGCACTGCTCGATGGGCGACTACGTGCGGCTCCACAGCAACGTGCACATCGGCCAGCACAGCCGGATCGGGAGCTACGTCTGGATCTTCCCGTACGTCGTTCTGACGAACGACCCGCACCCGCCGAGCGAGGTGCGCATGGGGGTCACGGTTGCGGACTTCGCCGCCATCGCCACGATGTGTGTCGTGCTGCCTGGCGTGAACATCCGCAGGGGGGCGCTCGTGGGCGCCCACAGCATGGTGGCCCAGGACGTCGAGGAAGACACCGTCGCGGCGGGCTCGCCTGCGAAGTTCATCTGCAAGACGAGCCGGGTGAAGCTGAAGGACGGCTCGGGCGTCAGCGCCTACCCGTGGCGCAGGCACTTCCACAGAGGCTATCCGGAGGACGTCGTGGCGGGATGGCTTGCCGAATTCAATTCGTCTTCGGCGGAGCCAGACTCCGGAACTCCTCGTAGTTCCTGATGTAGTCCGCGGCGTCGTAGACGTCGGACGCCAGCACCAGGAGCACCGCGTCGGGCGAGAACTTGTACTGGACGCCCCAGACGAGGGGTCCCACGTGAACTCCGATGCCGGGGCCGTCGAGCAGGATCTCCTGCCGGCGCACTCCGTCGTCCACGAGGAGCGAGCACTCTCCCTTGACGCACACGAGGAGCTGTTCCAACGCGCGGTGCGCATGCTCGCCCCTCACCTTGCGGCTCTTCACGTCGTACACGAGAAAAAAGCGGCGAGGCACGAACGGCAGGAGCCCGGGGAATTCCGCGAACGTGAGGTTGCCCCGGAGGTCGGGAATCGACGGCAGGCGAATCACGGAGACGCGCGCGACCGAGACGCTCGGGAGATCCCCCGCCGGAGCCTCGTCCACGCGCGTCTCTTTGGCCTCCACGTAGCCCACGATCACGGCCGGGTTTCCCCGCACGATCGCGTGCGACGGAACGTCGTGAGTGACCACGGCGCCGGCGCCCACCATCGCGCCGCTCCCGATGGTGACACCCGGCAGGATCGTCGCGTTCGCGCCGATCGAGGCTCCCGCCATCACGCGCGTTCTCGCGGATGCGGAAGGCCGGTCGCTCGCAAACGTCGCGTTGGGCCCCACGAAGACGTCGTCCTCGAGCTCGATGCCGTCCCACAGCTGGACGCCACTCTTCACGGTCACCCGGTCGCCGACGAGGACGTCGTTCTCCACGAACACGTGGTCGCAGAGGTTGCAGTCCCGTCCCACGCGCGCGCCCGGAAGCACGTGGGTGAACGCCCAGATCCGCGTGCCTTCGCCGATCCGCGTCGATTCGACGATGGCCGAGGCGTGCCGGAAGAAGTCCGCCGTCTCCTCGCTCATTCGCCCTCCGGAGGGTGTGTGGCTCCGTGTTCCGCGCCGGGGAACTCCCGCGCCACGGCCACCACGTAGTTGGGCCGGGCCTTCGTGTTCTCGAAGACCCGCCAGACGTATTCCCCCACGAGCCCGAGGGCCAAGGAGTTGAGTCCGCCGAAAAACATCACCGTGAGCACCGTCGCCGCGTAGCCCGGGATCGGGATGTCGCCCTGGAGCTTGGCCCAGAGGACGATCACGCCGAGGACTCCCGACGCCGCGATGCCCGCGAGGCCGATGAGGCTCACGAGGCGGATCGGGAGATCCGAGAACGCGAACGTCGCGTCGAGGAGGTACCGGATCCGCTTGCGGAGCGACCACGCGGAGCTGCCATGGCGCCGCTCGCGTCGCTCGTAGGGCACCTCGAGCCGCCGGAAGCCCAGCCAGAAGAGCAGCCCGACGAGCGACGTGTTGCGCTCCTCGATCGCGAGGAGCTCGTCGCGGAACGCACGCGTGCAGCCGAAAACGTCCACGCCCCCGGGGGGGATGTCGGGGAGGACGAGCCTTCGGTAGAGACCCCAGAACGCAGCGGACAGCATCCTCGACACGAGCGGATCCGATCGGCCGGCGCGGGTCCCCACGACCACGTCGGCCTCGCCCCGCGAAAGGGCGTCGTGGAACGTCACGAGCAGCTCGGGCGGCTCCTGGAGGTCGGCCGCGACCACGCCGAACGCGTCGCCCTTTCCCACGGTGAGGCCCGCGCGAATCGCGGCGAAGGAGCCGAAGTTCCGCGAGAGGGCCACGACCTGGGACCGAAACGGAGCGCGCGGCAGCAGCTCGTGGAGCACCCGGAGCGACTGATCGGGGCTGCCGTCCACCACGAAGACGGCTTCGAGCTCCGAGCTCACACGGCCCGCCACGGAGGCAAGCGCCTCGACGAGCTCGGGGAGCGAATCCTCGTTCCGGTAGACCGGGATGACGACGCTGAACACGGGTGCTTTCAGTATGCCGTCGTTCGTTCAGGGGCGAAGCGCCCGGCCGCCGAGGACGGATTCCTCTCCGCCCTCCGGCCTCCAGTAGACATGGAGACGCGAGGCGTCGGTCTCGTCGAAGAAGCGGACCTCGATCGCGTGGGTCCCCTTCTCGAGATGCCGCATCGCGCGAACCCGGTCGATCGCTCCCTGACCCTCGACCACGAGCGCCCCGTCGATGAAGAGCTTCGCGTCGCCCCGGATGCGAAGCCCGAACTCGAAGTCGCCCGTCCCCGGAACGTCGAGCAGCGCCGTGTAGACGGCCGGATACGGCCGCCCGAGCGGCGTGACGTGGAAGTACGTGTCGAGGGGCGGCACCACGCGCTCGAGATCCGGCTCCGGCTTGACCTCACGCCCGAGATAGTAGCGGGCCAGAAACCCGATCCTCTCGAGGCCGTTCCCGAACAGAGCGGAAGCGGGGAGCTCGGTCTCTTCGGTGCCCGGCGTCCTGGCCTCCCTCGCGGGCGGGGTCCAGAAGAGGCGCAGAGGCGACCCCGGAGCCGCCATCGGTGTCGTCACCTTCAGCGGAGAGAGCCCCTCGGGAAGCACGGCCCCCACCGTATCGGGCCGGCCGCCGGCCCCCTCGGGCGCGACCTGGACCAACGTGATCTCCGGCGAGGCCCCGCCTTCGACGCGGATCGCGTACGTTCCGAAGCGCGGCACGGCGAGGAGCCCCGTGCGCTCCTCCCGGCCCCCGGCGGTCGCGGCCTGGAGGCCCACCAACGCGCGGAGATCCTCGCGGGGTACGAAAACGCTTTCCGCGAGCACCGTTCCCTTCGGGCTCTTCAGCTCCTCGGCGCGGGCGTGCGGATACAGCTCCAGAGCGCGGGTGCGATAGGAGAAGGGCTGAGGATCGAGAAGGAGGACGGCGTCGCGCTGTCCGTCCTCGGGCAGGGGAAGCCCGGTGGACCCGATGAGGATCGTGGGCTTGCGGGGTACGAGGAACGCCAGGGCCGCCCGGTCGTGCAGGAAGACCGAAACGTACGCCGCGGTTTCGTCGGGCGTCTTCGCCAGTGCCCGCGCCGCGAGGGATTCCATCGCGCCGTGCTCGAGGAAGACCGACTCGTCGCGCATCTGGACGAGAAAGTACCGCCGCGCGTCGTAGACGAGCGCCGCCGCCAGAGCGAGGACGGCCATCGACCGCGCGAGGAACGCGCGCCGCGCCCCTCCCGGGCCCGCCACCAGCCGGAACAGCGCCTCGAGCCCCAGTGCCGCGAGGAGAAAGACCCCGGGCATCGACTCGATGGATCGCAGCGATTGCGGGGCTTCGAAATCGTGGGTGAGGATTCCACCGAGAAGGCCCGCGAAGACCGAGATCAGGAGAGTCACGCCGTGCGCGTCGCGGAATCGCCAGAACGCGGCGCCGAGCCCGGCCGCGAACAGGACGGCGGTCACCGGATCGAGCATGGGAACCGGCGGCAGGTTGTGCCGCGCGTTCCGGTCCCCTGCGAGATGGAACATGCCGAGGTGCTTTCCGAGGTTCGAGAGGAGCGCCTTCGTGATGTCGGGCTCGTCGCGGAAGCTGAAGATCGACACCGTGCTCGTGCGCATCGCGAAGAGGTCGGGGTTCTTCACCACGAACCGGATGAGCGGCGCCGCGGCCACGCGCGTCGCCAACACGATGGCGAACGGGAGAAAGAAGAACCGCCCAAGGCCCCCAACGGCCTTTGGCCGCGCCACCGTCACGAGCCCGGAGGACCGGAAGAA
>CAZXSG010000177.1:0-7366 GCA_964643185.1 uncultured Holophagales bacterium | reverse complement strand
GGTCACGCCCGACGGGCGCCCCCGGCGGGGACCGGGCCTCGCCGCGCGCCGGCTGCCGTCCGGGGGCGCCGCGGTCGCGTGGAAGGGACCGGGCGGCTCGGCGAGAGTCCACACACTTTCGTTCCCGGGCAAGGAGGTCTCATGACGGAAACGGTTCGTGCCACGCTCTCCGCGCTACCGAAGGAAACGCACGCCGCGCTCGACGAGCTGGCCAGCGCTCTCGAACGGGCGGCCGGCCCGAACCTCGCGGCCCTCGTCGTCCACGGCAGCGCGGTGCGCGGCGACTTCGAGCCCGAGCGGAGCGACGTGGACGTCGTCGTCGTGCTGCACGACAGCTCGCTCGAAAAGCTCGAGGAGGTGGCCGAGCCGCTCCTCCTCGCGCGAAACGCCGGACGCGTCGAGGCCATGATCCTGAGGCTCGACGAGATCGCCCGCTCGGCCGACGTGTTTCCCGTGTTCTACGCCGACATCGCCGAGCGCCACGTCGTCGTCGCGGGGAGCGCCCGGCCCTTCCAGGACCTCGTCATCGAGAAACGGCATCTCCGCCTGCGGCTCGAGCAGGAGCTGCGCGAGCACAAGATCCGCATGAAGCGCGCGGCCGTGGACGCCTCGGGCCAGCCGAGAGCCCTCGCCGGCGCGCTCGCGCGCAAGCTCCGCCAGGTGCGGAGCCCGCTGCGGGCGCTCCTGAAGCTCAAAGGCGGGAACCCGGACGACCGGCTCGAGCCGGTCGTCCGGGCCGCGGGCGCGGCCTACGGCGTGAACGTCGACGCGCTCTTCGCGATCCGGCGGGATCCGGGCGCCGCCCACGCGGCCTTCCGCAAGCTCCTCGACGCCGCGGTGGAAGACGTCGACCGCATGGAGGACCCCGCGTGATCGCGTCCCGGGTCGACTTCTTCCCCTTCAACATGGAGAGCGGCCCCGCGTTCCTCCTCTTCTATGCCCTGCTCTCGTTCGCGGTCCTCTTCGCTCTCTACAAGGCCATTCCACTGCTCGGGGCTCTGTACGAAGACGCCAACCCCACCTACGACGGCCGCCTCATGAAGGGCCGCGTGCCGGGCGCCGAGGAGGTCTTCCCGGTCGCGTACCTCAAGAACGGGGAGGAGGGCGTGGCCGCCACGCTGCTCTCGCGAGCGCTCGCCGAACGCATCCTCGTGGCCGGGCACGCCGCGAACGGGACCGACACCGTCTATCACGTCGGCAAGCTCCCGGCCGGCGAGCCGGAGGCCATGAACCGATTTCACGCCCGGCTCGCGTCGATGGGTCCCGAGCTCCAGCCGGGGGGCGTTCTCGACGCCGCGAAGAAGGCCGCGGCGAGCGAGAAGGACTCCCTTCGTACCGCGCTCTCCACGGCGGGTCTCCTGCGGTCCACATCGATCGGCGTCTGGCTCAAGCTCCTCACCTGGTTCGTCGGCTCAGGCCTTCTCGCCATCGGCGCCATCCGGGCTCTCCGCGGCCTCGAGCTGGGCCGGCCCTTCACGTTTCTCGCGATCGAGATGTTCATCGTCTTCGGCTTCACCAACGGCATCGCCAAACTCCAGAAGGGCAGCACCCGCGCCAAGGACTACCTCAAGTGGCTGGGCGATTCGACGCACTCGCTCCAGGCCGACGTGAAGAGCGGGCGCAAGGCCAGCGCGAAGGACGTGGCCCTCGCCGTGGCCGTGGGAGGCGCGGCGATCGCGCTCGCGGTGCCCGCGCTCGCAGGCTCGGCAGCGCTCTTTCCCGCGCCCCGGCCCATCACGAGCGCCGGAGGCGGTGGCGGCGAATCCTCGTCCTCGAGCTGTTCCTCCTCGAGCTGCGGTGGCGGCGGCGGATGCGGTGGCGGTGGAGGATGTGGAGGCGGCGGGGGCTGCGGGGGTTGACGGCCCAGGGATCCGCCCGCCCCGTTCTCTTCCACGCCACGGATGTCTATGGCGGCCTCGTCGGGGCCGAAACGCGCAGCGCGACTCTGGACGGCTCGGTCCCGCTTCGCGCGGCCCAGAGCTGTCCGCCGTTCCTCGCGGGAAACGCCGCGGGCATCGTCCTCTCCCTGACACGGGGAATCCGCGTGGAGCGAAGGTTCGGCCGTGTGCACGCCGAGCTCGAGGACGAGGACGGCGACCTCGCGAGGCGGCACCGCGCCGCGCTCCCGTCCCTCGTGTCCCGCGGCCAGCTCTCGAGCCTGCGGGTGGAGAGCCTTCGGCCGCTCGGCGTCTCGGGCACGTCGATCTTCTTCTTCACGGGGCTCCTCCTGAGACCGGAGGCTGGAATCGCGCTCCACCTCTTGCACGCGGGGAACCGGCGGAGCACGTTCTTTCGCGTCGCGCCGCTCACGTTCGTGCGGGAAGCTCGAGCGATCCCTCTCGTCGTCGAGCTCGTCCTCGAGAAGGACACGCCCTCCCGCTTCCGCATCACCGGCGAGATCGCGACGCTCCTGCCGCTCCGCTCGGGCAGCTCCGTCGACCTCGCCGAGATCGAGTCGCATCCCGAGCTCGCCGCGCGGCACGCCGCCTTCTACGACGCGGCGTACTTCGACACGAAGCGCGACGACCCCACGGGAAAGTACAGACGGCTCAAGCCGCTCGATTCCGAGCCCGGAGCTCCGCCTCCCGTCCTCTCCGTCGCGAGGCTGGCAAGGAACGGCATCCGCACCGAGGCGCTCGACCGTTTCGCCACGTCGGAAAGCGACACGGCCGTGCCGGGGCCGCCGGTGGCGACGGCGCTCGTTTTCGACAACGTCGCGAGGCTCTCCGCTCTGTACGACGGCCTGACGCTGAGTGTCGAGCCCGACGCGAAGGCGCTCGCGAGGGAGGCCGCCGAGGTCGCGACGCGGTATCGCGCCGTCGTTCCCGAGGAGCTCCGCAAACACCCGGGCGCTCTTCTCTACCTCACGAAGTACGTCACGCCCCACGTACCCGGCGAGCCTCACTTCTTCGTGAAGGCTTTCGCGTTTCTGAAGACACCGCCCGGCGTGTCCTGCGTGCTCGACGGGCTTTCGGGCCCCGGCTGGGACGTCCTCCGCGGGGTCGTCGCGACGGACGTGTTCCACGCGGCCCCCGCGGTGTTCCATCTGCGGAAAACGGGCGAGCCCGTGACGATTCCTCAGGGAGCCCCGTTGCTCAGGATCCTGCCGGTTCCGAGGGAGCTCCTCGCGGGGACGTTCGAGGTCGAGCCCTTCGACGTCCTTCGGGAGTGACGGGAGTGACAATGCGTTCGATGCTGCGCCCGCTGCTCGCCCTGACACTCCTCGCGAGCTCCGTCCTCGGTGGAACGCTTCACAACCGGAGCTACGTGTCGCCGGCCGACGGCGCGGCGCGGTTGTACGACGTCTACACGCCCACGGGCTATCGCCCCGAGACCGCCCTCCCGGCGATCCTGTTTCTCCACGGACGTGGCGGCTCGAAGAACAGCTTCCAGACCCCCGCCTATTTCGCCGAGGCCGACCGAAAGGGCTTCGCGCTCGTGTTCTGGCAGGGACGGGTCGCCCCCTGGGGCGGCTTCTCGACGTACTACGTCGACGGCGTCAACGGCTTCCCCGACGAGACCGACGTCCTCGCGTGTCTCGATCACGTGCGGCAGGCGTTCTCCCTCGTGCCGGACCGCATCCACCTCGCGGGGTTTTCGCAGGGAGGCCGCGGCGCGCTTCTGATCGGCCTTCAGAACCCGGGTCTCTTCGCGTCGTTGATCGCGGGCGCCGCGCCGACCGACGCGTTCCAGGGGCAGCTCTGGAGCCGGGATTTTCCCGACTACGAAAGCGCTGCGGGCGCCTCCGCGGTCGCGGCGACCGGCGCCTCGCTCGCGGCCTGGTTCGAGCTCTCGCCGCGCTTCCTGCTCGAGAACGCGCGCAACGTGCCGCTCTTCCTCGCGCACGGGCTCGCCGACGACGTCGTGCCCGACGACGTGCTGCGTTTCCCCTACCGCAACACGCGCAACGTGGCCGATACGCCCGGCTTCCGCGACGTCCACGGCATCACGCTCACGCTCGTCGAGCTGGCGGCGGGATCCGCAGGTGCGCAGCCCGGAACGGGCGGAGCCACAGCAAGCCCCTACGCGTTCGATACGTACTACCCGTCCGCAGGCCACGAGCAGGAGTTCGTGCTCCCCGCGGCGCTGGTCCTGGGGTTCGCCGCCTCGAAGGTCCAGGGCCCGCCTCCGACCCACGAGGTCCTCGTCGGCTACTCGAGTCGCGCGACCCGAGGACGCTGGCTCACCGTGCGCCGCGCGTCTCCGGCCGACGGCACGCCCCACAGTGGCGAGGTAAAGCTCGAAGGCCGAACGTTCCACGTGACCCGCGCCGAGGGAGCGACGCTCGCGCTCGACGTCGCCGCCGCCGGACTCGCCGGCCTGCCGTTCCAGGTGGTGTCCACCGTCCCGCTCGACGACCTCGCGCTCACGGGAACGTTCGGGCCCGAGACGGCCGTGCGGCTTTGCCATGTGTCGACCTGCGTCCCGGCCGCGTTCACGCGCACGACCGGCGGGCTCACCGTGAGCGCCGTCCCCGCGGGCGTTGCGCTCAGCGTCGTTCCCGCAGACGGCCCGCTGATTCTGGAATCGGACTTACTCGTCCCCGCGATGGTGCAGTCGCCGGGCGCCACAGGTTCGTTCTCGTCGGAGCTCGTGCTCGCCAACACGGGTGGACAGCCGCTCCTCCTCGAGCTCGTGAGAGTCGACGCCCCCGAGGTCCGTCTCGCGCTCCCGCTCGCCGCCCATTCCACGGCGGAAGAGCTTGCCACCTCGTTTCTCCGTGCCGGCGAGGATGCGTTCGCTTCTCCCGTGAGAATCCGGATCCTCGACGGACGCGCGGGCACGCTCGCCGCCACGGCGTTCGTCTCGCAGGGCACGGCTCCAGGAGCCTACGGATTCTCCTTCCCCGTGCGCACCGTGGAACAGTCGACTGTCGCCGCGGGCAAGCGCGCGTACCTCTTCGGGCGCATCCCGTCCCGCGACGAGCGCATGAACGTCTCCCTCTTCGCGCCGCTCGGGCCGGCGGAGGTCATCGTGATCGCGCGGGACGAGCTGAGCGTTCCCCACAACACCCACACCGTGACTCTCGCGGCGCTCGAACGCCGGCAGCTCAACGACGTCGTCGCCGGAATCGCGGGGCCCTCGCGCGTCGAGGTGAGCGTGGTGTCGGGTCGCGTCGCGGCCTACGGAACCGTCATCTCGAACACGCCCACGGGCGATCCGTACCAGAGCCCGGTGATCCCGAGGTTCCAGGCGAAGGTCTACACGATCCCGGCGGTCGCGGCGGCCGCCGGACGCAACGGCGCGGTCTTCTCGAGCGATCTCTTTCTCGGTGAGGGCTCCGAGGTCCAGGACTTCCTGCTCGAGCTGACGCTCACGTACCGGCCCATCGGAGGAGCTCCGCAGACGGCCGACGTCAACGTGCTCCCGGGAACGCTGCGGTACACACGCGACGTGCTGCGCACGTTCTTTCCGGGCAGCGAGGGCACGGCGGGCTCTCTCGAGGTGCGGAGCCGCTTCTCGCTGTTCGAGGCGTTCGCCGTCACCCGTAGCGATTCGTCCACGGGTCCCGCCTCGCAGGATCTGCAGGCGGTGCCCGAGGCCGACGAGATCACGTTCGAGACTCCCGCGGTGTTCGCCGGCCTCGAGGAGAACGTCGCCTACCGGTCGAACCTCGTGCTCGCGAACCGGGGCGCGGCCACGGCGGTGACGCTCGGGCTCGTGTGCGGCGGAGAGCTCCGCGAGATCCTGGTGGCGCTGACCGCGGACGAGGTCACGCAGCTCAATTCGGTGCTGGAGCGCTTCCCCGATTTTTCGGGGACGGCTCCGTGCGCCGTGACCGTGCGGCCCGCGGCTGCGGGGCGCGTCGTCGCGTCGGCAGTGCGCATCGACAACGCCACGAACGACCCCGCCGGACTCTCCCCAGTTCCATTCGTGCCGTAGGCGGCAGCGTCCTGCTTTTCTTCCGTGGGGGTCTGTTGGGATCGAGAAACCCCCAGGATCAATGTGGGGGGTCTGGGGGGATCGAGAAACCCCCAGGATCAATGTGGGGGGTTTGGGGGGATCGAGAAACCCCCAGGATCAATGTGGGGAGCCTGGGGGGATCGAGAAACCCCCAGGATCAATGTGGGGGGTCTGGGGGGATCGAGAAACCCCCAGGATCAAATGCAGCTCAGTTCGTGTTGGGCGTGGGCTTGCGGAGCTTCGCCCGAGCGTCGTCTTCGGCGGCGCGCGCCGACGAGCCTGCGTCTTTCGCGGTGTCCTTCACCGCCTCCCCCGCTTTGCGGGCCGCGGTCTTCGCCGTGTCCGCGACACCGGCGGCACCTCCGCGGGTCGCGTCGTTCACGTCCCGCGCGACGTCCTGAGCGACTCCCTTTGCGACCTGCGCCGCGTCCTTGGCCGCGTCGCCCGCCTTCTCGCCCACCTCGTCGGCGGTCTTCGCGGCCGCGTCGGCGGCCTTCTCGAGGTTCTTCTTCGCCTTGCGCGCGGCCTCGTCGACCTCCTTCGCGAGGTCGCTCGATTTCTCGTCGGCCTTCTTCCCGGCCTTCTCGAAGAAGCCCTTCTCACACGCCCCGAGCGAAAGGGCGAAACCGAGGGTCGCGATGCGCAGGGCCTTGGTTCTCTTCATGGGGAGCCTCCGGGCCGCCGCTCCTTCCGCGTGCGCTCGAGGAGAAACGCGGCCCGCAGAAAATAGTACGACGCGTGGAACGACGCCACATAGACGCCGATCCCGCCGTCCAGGAAACCGCCCTTCAGCACGTAGCAGCGGAGGAACTCCATGGCGGGACGGAACCACAACGACGTCACGCCGCCGCGCGCGCCGCGGTCGTAGCGGTCTTCCGCACCGAGGCTGGCGTAGAGCCAGCCCTTGCGGAGCGCCTCGGACATGCTGCGGTTCGGAAAGTGGACGAGCGGGTTCCGGAGCCGCTTCACGGGTCCGTCCACCACGAGCACCTCGTGCACACGGCCGCCTTCGGCGCGAATTCCGCGCGAGCGGCGGCCCACGCGGAGCTTCACGTCCGGATACCACGTGCCGTGCCTCACCGGCTCGTCGAAAAAGTACGAGAGGCGCGGCATGCGAAATCCGGACAGGCTCTCGGGAGCCTTGGCGAGCGCCGCGAGGAGCGACTCGCGGAGCTCCGGGGGGACGCGCTCGTCGGCGTCGAGCACGAGCACCCAGTCGTTCTTCGCGAGGGCCAGCGCGCGGTTCCGCGACGCCACGAAACCCTCCCAGGGAATCTCCACGACGCGGGCGCCCCGCTCGCGGGCGAGGTCCTGCGTGCCGTCGGTGGAGCCGGTGTCGGCCACCACGATCTCGTCGGCGAAGCTCACCGACGCCAGCGCGTCGGGCAGGCGGTCCTTCTCGTTCTTCACGATGATCACGGCCGAAAGCGGAGGCACGGGCACGCGCGGAGGATAGCGGCCT
>CAZXSG010000176.1:0-7370 GCA_964643185.1 uncultured Holophagales bacterium | reverse complement strand
AGGCCTATGATGATGACGTCGGCGAATTGCGTTGCGGCCTCGACGACGGCCGAGACCCAGGGCGCGTTGCAGCGGGGGGCCACGGGCTCCTCGAGCCCGAGACCCGCGCGAAACGGAGCCAGCACACGGCGGCGCAGCTTCTCCGGGCTCTCCTTCAGAAAGCCCGAAGCCACGTCCGCGGCGCAGTCGCGTTCGAGGGCGTCGATCTCCGCGGCGAGCGCGTCCACTTCCCCCCGCGTGAGCGCGACCTCGGCCGTGCGTTCCGAATCCCAGCCGCCGGGACGGTTGAACGCCTCGGACGACACGTCGGCCGCGAGGAAGCTGAGGCTTTCGAGGCCCAGCTCCTTCGCCGCCAGGGCGGTCTCGCGCAGACGGTGCGCGTTCAGGCGCTGGATGGTGCAGCGGCCCGCGACGGGGAACTCCGGCCGCAGCGCGTGGAGCGCGCGGATGCCGGCGTGCATGCGGTCGAACGCTTTCGGCACGCGGCGGATCGCGTCGTGCAGCTCCCGCGGGCCGTCGAGGCTCACGATCACGTCCGAGATGCTCGATGTGATGGCCGCCGCGTGCTTCTCGAGGAGGAGACCCGAGGAGAGCAGCGTGATCGCGAGCCCGGCGTCTTTCAGCAGCGCGACGAGCGCGAAGAGATCCTGGTGCATGAGCGGCTCGCCGCCCGAGAGGACGACCTGCCGCGTGCCCTTCGCGTGGAGCGCCGGGAGCAGGCCTTCGACGTCCGCGCGCGTGAGCTGACGGCTCTCCCTCTCCTTCCAGATGTCGCACATCACGCAGCGGCAATTGCAGCGCGCGTGCGGAAAGAGCACGAGGATGGGCAGCTCACCGAGAGAGGCATTCACGGGCTCGTGTGGCTCCGGGCGTTCCGCCCTTCGCACCGGCGGCGAAACTCCAGGAGGACGTGATCGGCCAGGTGCGGCAGCGGCCAGACGCCTTCGAGGCGCCGCTCCCAGCCGTCGAGGAGGGCGATGAGATCGGCGTGCCTCGCGGCCCAGGGCTCGAGGTACGACGGGGGCAGGAACGCGCCGACGGCGCGGGCCTTCACGAAGCGGAAATCCTGCGCGAAGGCCCTTCTCACCGTTCGGACCGAGGGGTAGCGCACCGTGAGCCCGCGCCATTCCGTGCCGCCGCGCGCCAGCCGCCGAAAGGCCTTGCGCGGCTCGCCCCGCGCGAGGAAGTGGATCCACTCCCACGGGCAGAGGCGGCCCATGAGCACGAGGAACACCGGCGCGGCGGGGCGGAGGCGCGGCGCGAGGCCGGTAGAGACCGATCGCAGATCCTCCACACAGTTGAGCGCGCCGAAGTTGGAATAGGCGCCGTCGAACGTGCCCGAGAGTGTGGCCAGCCGTTCGACGGGTAGGGTACGGGCCGCGACGCGGGGTCCCACGCCGCTCTGCTTCGCCTTGCGCCGCGTGCGGGCCGTCATGGCCTCGGCCGCATCCAGAGCGAGCACGTGGGCCCCCTGCTGAGCGAGGTGGACGGCGTCCTCTCCCGTACCGCAGCCCAGGTCGAGGAGCCGGGGCGCGTCGCTCTCTTCGAAGAAGCGGTCGTCGAAGTGGCGCCACACCGCGTGGCGGAGCCTGAGGCCCAGCGGGGTCGACGTGAACGTGGCGTCGTAGCGCGCCGCGAGCGCTTCGAATGGCGAGACCGGAGCGGCGGCGTTCCCGAGGGCCATGGAAGGATCCTACGGCCCCAAAAGAAAAAGGGGGAGCGTTCGCTCCCCCTCGTCACCTGAAGAAATCGGGACTTAGACCATTTTCCGGAGGGCGAAGAAGCCGGCAGCGCCCACGAGGAGGACGAACACCGCGAGGCCGATCTCGTCGAGCGTGGGAACCTGGCTGATCACGACGGGAGCGGTCACGGCCGTGACGGCCGGAGCGCCCGCGACGGTGGTGACGCCGGTCGCGGCGATCGAGTACGTGGAGTTCGTGACGAAGCCCGTCGTCGCCGTGACGTTCACCGTGAACTGCACCGTCTGCCCGACCGTGCTCGCGGCCAGGTTGCCGATGTTCCAGGTGACGACGTTGCCGGCGAGCGTGCCGCCGTTCGTCGCGGAGACGAACGTGGTGTTGGCCGGAAGCGTCTCGGTGATCACGACGTTCGTGCGGGGCGTCGTGGTGGGGTTGCCGTAGGTGATCGTGTAGGTGAGCGCGGTGCCGCTCGCGACCGAGGCCGCGGCGCTCTTGGCGATCGAGAGGGGCAGCTCGCCCGTGAGGCAGAACGGATCGACCGACGTGATCGTGGCACCCGTCGTCTCGGAGAGGAGGACGCCGATGCAGGGCGCGGCCGTTCCGATCGCGCCGGTCCAGTTGACCGTCTGCGTGAACGTCTGGGTCTGGCCGACCGGAACCTGCACGGTCACGAACGCCTTGCGCGTGCCGTCATCCCACGCTTCGAGGTTCACGGCGTCGGTGCCACCACCGTCGTTCGTGACGCCCGTGATCGTGAACGTCGCGGTGACGGTGTTGTTGAGGACGAGGTCGGTGGAGCCGAAGATGCTGTTGAAAAAGCCGGTCGCCGCGGGCGCCACCGGGCTCGTCACCGCCGGTCCGTTGGACTGGGCGTTGGCGCCGGACGCCGCAAGGGCGAGAACGAGGCCGGCTGCTGCCGATATGAGTTTCTTCTTGATCATGCGCGGGGACCCCTCTTCGTAAAGATGCCCGGAGTCTAGCCGAAGCCCGGATCAGACTTCGATCTCGCTCTCGAGCGTGCGCAGGGCCGCCCGGGCCGCGAGCGCGGCCTCCCGCTTCGTGCGCGCCTCCTCGGGCTGCGAGGCTTCGAGACGGAAGGCCGCCACGTCGTTGCGGAGCCACTCGTCGGCCTTGCGGTAGTAGGCCCGCGACCTACGGCCCGCGATCTTGTAGTCGCGGTCCGTCGCGTCCTCCCAGTCCCGGTCGAGGACGACGCGGCCCGCGACCTTCTGGAAGAAGCCCGTGTTCTTGATGGGGTACGCGACCGTGGTGAAGAAGATGTCGGGGTTGGCCTTCTTCACGTGCTCGACCGTGGCCTCGATGTCGTCCTCGGTCTCGCCGTCGTAGCCCCACATGAGGAACATGCCCACCTGGATTCCGTGCCGCTGGGCCGCCTTCGTGGCCCACTGCACTTGCTCGGCGGTGACGCCGCGCTGCATGGCATCGAGGATTCTCTGGGAGCCGCTCTCGGACCCGATCCACACGCGCGTGCAGCCCAGGCGCTTCAGCGCCTCGAAGACGTCGTCCTTCATGAGCCGGTCGGCCCGCGAGATGGTCTCGAAGGGGCGCGAGAGGCCGCGCCGCTCGATCTCGTCGGCATACGTGTGGAGCCAGGTGTGGTGGATGGTGAAGACGTCGTCGGCGTACCAGAGCTGCTCGGGCGCGTAGCGCTCGAGGATGAACGCGACCTCGTCGGCCACGCTCTTCGGGCTGCGGCGACGGTGGCTGAAGCCGAACACGGCGTGGGAGCACCAGTTGCACTTGTAGGGGCAGCCGCGCGCGGTGATGAGGTTGACGCTGCCTACGCCGTGGTGCTTGCGCCAGGCGTCGAGGTAGAGCTGATGGTCGATCGCCTCGCGGTCGGGCCAGGGGAGCGCGTCGAGGCTCGGGAGCGCGGGCCTCTCGGGGTTCCTCACGAACGCGCCCGACTCGTCCTTGAACACGACGCCGAGGACGTTCTCGAGACGATGCGGGCCGCCCTTGGCGAGCGCGGGCAGGAGGTCGGCCAGCGTGGCCTCGCCCTCGCCGATCACGACGACGTCCGCCCCGCGGGCGACGTACTCCTCGGGGTAGTTCGCGCTCTCCGGGCCGCCCAGCACGACCGTCCAGCCGAGCTCCTTCGCCTTGCGGGTGATGCGGAGAATGGAATTTCGCGTCATGAGGTTCGTGTAGAGCCCCAGCACGCCCGTCTCCCTGCTGAGGCGCGTCTCGAGCGCCTCGCGCGTCGCGAAGGTCGTGTCGAAGACCTCCACGGAGAAACCCTCGCGCTTGAGGTACGCGGAGCAGGAGAGGAGACCCAGCGGCGGGTAGGGCCGCATGATCTCGCGCTCCTTTTCGTCCTCGGCGAGGAAGTACCCGTGCGTGAGGAGGAGGTCGGTCACGAGCCCGCGCGGAGCCTGTCGAGCTCCGCGCGGAGACGGGCCACCTCGGCCTCCGCCGCCTCGGCGCGCTGGGACTCGGCTTCGGCGAGCGTCGTGGCGCGGTCCGCCAGGTCCTCCTTCGAGGGGAGTACCCGTCCGTCGGGGGCGATCCAGCGAAGCCACTCGGTCTCGACGCCGGAGTTCCAGCCCATGCGCATCCCCAGGCGAAGGTCCATGGCGGAGCAGGGAAGGTCCCCGTTCGGCTCCGGGGGAATCCGCTCGTAGATCTCCCTGTCGTTGAGCAGGTAGCCTTCGAAGAGCTTCGTGTACGGATCGAAGAGGTAATAGTGCGAGACCTTGAGCCGGTGCGCGTACAGGCTCATCTTCTCGCCGCGATCCACGCTCTCGGTGCTCGGCGAGGTGATCTCGATGACCACGTTGGGGAGCTTGCCTTCCTCTTCCCAGACGACCCAGCTCAGCCTCTCTCGATTCGAGGTGCCCAGCACCACGAAGACGTCCGGACCTCGAAAGTCGTTCTTCTTGACCTGCGTCTCGCTGAAGTACACGAACATGTTTCCCGAGACGTAGAAGTCCTCGCGCGCTTTCCACCCGATGCGGAGCGAGTGGATGAGGAGGAACATCTGCTCGATGTGGCGCTGCGTCTCCATCTCGACTCCATCGCTGTAGGGCAGGTCCTTTGCACCGGGAGGCGCGACCGGGACCAGCGGCCCGGGATACTCGCGGAGGGTGGAGCCGGCGGCTGTGGCCATGGGCGGATTATCTCCTCCGCAGTCTCAGGGCGAGCAGCATGGGCCGACCGAGGTCCCGCTCGTAGCGGGCGACGTCTCCCGCCTCGACGTAGAACCGGCGGATCTCCTCGCCCACGACGAGATCGAGGGCCTCCTCGACGAGGAGGCCTCGATCGCCGGCGGCGGCGTGGTGCGCGGCGATCGTGTGGACGTGGTGGATCACCTCGTGGAGCGCGCCGTCTGCCGTGCGGAACGTGCGGCGGTGGCCCGCCCCCGCGGCCTCGGGGTGGACGTCGGTCACGACGACCGTGCCCGCGGGCGTGAGGACGCGCGCGAGCTCGCCGTAGAAGCGCGAGAGGTCTGCGACGTGGCCGACGGCGAGCCGGCACCACACGAGGTCGAAAGCCGAAGTGACGAGCGGCAGACGCAGGAAATCCCCGGCCGCGAGGCTTCCGCGGAGCTCCTTCCCCTGCGCCAGCATTTCCGGAACGAGGTCCACCCCGAAGGCCCGCGGAATCCCGCGGATGCGCCGGCCGGTGCCGCAGCCGGCGTCGAGGAGGCGGGTGAAGGACGCGGGCGAGAGCCGCGTGACGGCCCGCTCGTCGAGCACCGTCATGCCGTTCTCGGCCTCGTACGTTCCGGCCCAGAGGGCGTAGGCGTCGCGGACCGGCAGGAGGCTCAGGCCGGCTCCGCCGGCGGACGGAGGTGGCCGTAGAGCTGGGTGTCGTCCTTCGGGATGCGCGCGAACTTCCGGATGCTCCGGATGAGCCGCGGATCCCGGAAGTCGCCGTCGGCCCAGCGCCGCCGCGCGAGCCTCTGCGCGAGCACCTTGCCCCAGGGCCTCGTCTTGAGGTCGTGGAGCGAGGGGAAGCGGCTCTTGAGGATCAGCTCGAAGTCGAGCACCTTGGCCCTCAGGGCCTCGGTCATCCACGGCACGTCGGGCTTCTCGTGGGTCATGAAGTCGACCCATTCCGGGGCGGTCCAATCCTCCAGGGCTTCGGGAGTTCCGTCGAGCGGGTTCACGCCGCCGTACGCCGCGCGCCGCTGCGGCGTCGGCGTGTAGAAGTAGAAGACCATCTCCGCGGCCGGGTTCACGTCCTTGAGCTTCTTCATGAGCGCGAGCGTCTGGTCGATCTCGTGCCCGGGATCCTCGGGTCCGCCCAGAACGAACGAGAACTCCGGCACGATGTCCCATTCCTTGATGCGGGCGGCGAGGGCCAGCGTCTCCTCGATGGTGAGGCGCTTCTCCATCTTCGCGAGGACCTCGTTCGAGCCCGACTCCGCGCCGAAGAACACCATGCGGAGGCCCGAGGCCTTCATCGCGCGGAACGTGTCGTCCTTGTAGTTCAGAAGGACGTCGATGCGCGACTCGCACCACCACGACAGCCCCAGCGGCGTGAGCCGGTCGCACACCTCACGGCCGTGCGCCTCGGCCTGGAAGAAGCTGTTGTCGTAGAAGTGCACGGAGTCCATGCCGTGCTCGTTCGCGAGGAAGGCCAGGTGCTTCGCCGTGCGGGCCGGCTCCTCGAATTTTTCGCGGCTGCCGTAGACCGAGATGACGCCGCAGAAGCTGCACGTGTACGGGCAGCCGATCGAGGCCTGGTAGACGCCGCTCCGCGCGCCGAGGTGCGTCTTCTCGAGGTACTCGGGCACGTGGATGCGGTGGTACGGCGGCGCGGGCAGCTCGCCCGGCCCGATCCAGGGCCGCTCGGGGTTGAGGACGAGCGCGCCATCCTTCTTCCAGCCGAGGCCCGCGACGGTCGCGGGGTCGCGCTTCCCGGCGAGCACGTCGAGGAGCTCGAGGAACGTTTTCTCTCCCTGGCCACGCACGAGGAAGTCGATGAACGGCGCGTTCCCCACGGGCTGCGGGTAGAGGCTCGCGAAGTAGCCGCCCCACACGACGGGGATCTCCGGGAAGAGCGCCTTGATGCGTTTCGTGACCGGCACCGCGGCCGCGAGCTGCGGACCCGGCATCACGGTGAACGCGAGGAGAGAAACCGGATCGCCCGAGGCCCGCTGCGCCTCGATGCGCTGCCGAAGCACCTCGACCAGGTCGGCGTATTCGGGCTTGTTGCCGTCCACGAGATCCCAGGCGACGTCCTCGGGCAGGGCCGCGCCGAGGGCCATGATCGAGAGCGGAAAACGGCGCAGCCAGGGTTTCGTCGCTCGCGGGTTGACGAGGAGGATCACGCCGGGCCGGCCGGGAGCGGGATCCCTGGGCGCTGCGGCAGCGTGGGGCTCTCGGAGCGGTGCTCCTCCACCTCGTGGGTGAGCACCTGCCAGCGGGCGTCGAGGTCCTTGCGGTCGGCGTCGGGGAGCGCCTCGGCATGCAGCAGATCGCGCACGCGCTTGTAGAACGGTCCGGTGAACGTTCCCGCGAAGTTGTGCCAGTTCGATGGCACGACACCCATCGCGCGATAGGTGCTCAATACGGGAACCCTCGTTCCATGCACGAACTGCCGGATCGAGTCCACCGCATCCAGTGCTCCCATCCCCAGCAGGACGCAGGGCGATCGACTTCCGGAGATCATCGCGGCAATCGTCTCGAGCTCATCGAGCCG
>CAZXSG010000175.1:5073-7376 GCA_964643185.1 uncultured Holophagales bacterium | reverse complement strand
GTGGGTGAGCACGCTCAGGCGGCGCAGAACGAGGATCTGAGACCGCGCTGAGCCGGGGGCGCTTCCATCAGGTCAGGATGCGCTCCCTCAGGAGGCTCGCGAAGCGACGGCTCACCTCGAGGGGCTCTTTGTGGCCGCGCAGGGTCACGCGGAAGCCCGCCTGGAACCAGGGCTCGAGCTTCTCGATGTGGTCGAGGTTCACGATGGTCGAGCGGTGGATGCGCAGGAACTGCCGCTTCGGGAGCACGGCCTCCCAGTCTTTCAGCGAGCGGGACACGGCCGCGACGCGGCCGTCGGCCGTGTGCAGCTCGGAGACGTCGCGGGCGGCCGTGAGGCAGACGACGTCCTTCACCTTCACCACGCGGTAGTGCCCGCCCTGCGCGACGAGGAGGGGGTCTTCGCCGTCGAGCTGCGTGGCGGCGGGAAGGGGGCGCGGCTCATCGCGCAGCACGCGGGCGACCGTCTCGGCGAGGCGGGCGGGCGGTACCGGCTTGAGCAGGTAGTCGAGCGCGTTGACGTCGAACGCGCGGAGCGCGTGCTCGGAGTAGGCGGTCACGAACACGATGCGGCAGCTCTCGGGCACGTCGGCCACGAGGTCGAAACCGGAGCCGCCCGGCATCTGCACGTCGAGGAAGATCAGCTCCGGAGCGAGCCTCCCGAGCGCCGAGCGTGCCTCTGCGACGTCCTGAGCCTCCCCCACGACCTCGATTTCGGGGTGCGCCGCGAGCAGCCTGCGGAGCTCGGCGCGCGCGAGCCGCTCGTCGTCCACGAGGAGCGCGCTCAGCTTGCGAGAGCTCACGCCGTCTCCGCGAGCGTGACGGTCAGGCGGGCGAGAACCTCTCCGCTCTCCTCGGTGAGCGTGAACGTGTGGTTGCCCGGGAAGAGCTGGCGGAGCCGTTCGCCGACGTTCGAGAGACCCGTCCCCGTGCCGTCGCACGGCGTGCCCGAGGCCGTCGAGCCACGAGCTCCAGGACTTCCGAGCGTGCCCGTGTTCGCGACGACGACGGTGAGCGTGCGCCCCTCGCGCCGCGCCTCGACCCGGATGCGGAGCGGCATGGGGCTCGTCTCCATTCCGTACTTCACGGCGTTCTCGACGAGCGGGTGGACGAGGAACGAAGGCAGGCGCGTGGCCGCGGCGGCGGGAGCGATGTCGAACGTGGTCTCGAGGCGCTCCTCGAAACGGATCTTCTGGATCGCGAGGTAGTTCCTCACGGCCTCGAGCTCCTCGGCGAGCGGCGCGTCGCCGTTGCGCCCCGAGACGAGCGAGTAGCGAAAGAACTCGGCCAGCTCGGTGACGAGGACCCGGGCCTTCTTCGGGTCCTCGTCGACGAGCGCCCGAATCGAGTTGAGCGCGTTGAACAGGAAGTGCGGGTTGACCTGATAGCGCAGCATCTGGAGGCGCGCCTCGCTCGCCAGCGCGGTCGCGCGGAGCGAGCGCTCGCGCTCCTTCTCGAGAGAGGCCTGGTACGAGAACGTGAGGTAGAGCGCGCTCCAGGCGAGGAGCGTGATGGCGTAGTTCATGCCGCCCTTGAACACGTAGACCATGGGCGAGTCGGGGTCCATCACGCGCCGCACGAAGAACGCCCAGAGGACGCCCAGAGGCAGCGACGCGGCGAGGGCCGCGAAGGCCTTGGCCCCGGCCCCGCGCCCCTCGAGGCTCTCGAAGAGGAAGTAGAGCGGGATGCTCACGAGGAAGCCGCCGAGCCCCATGGCCGCCTTGTAGGGCGCGATGCCCGCGAGCTTCGCGAAGCTGGGCTCCTTGAGGAGCGGGATCGACGTGACGACGAACAGGAGCACGTAGCCGCTCCACCCCGCGACGTTCGCGATCCAGAAGGTGCGGTCCGGAAGCCTCATCGCGGCGGGATTCTCACTTGGCCTTGCGGGTTCCCGTGTACGTCTTGTTCACGACCGTCCACTTTCCGTCGATCTTCAGCATCGAGAGGTAGTCGGTGAACTTCACCTTGGGATAGTCGAGCTCGACCTTCACGAGGGCCATGTCGCCGGCCACGTCCACGAGGGGGAGCTTCCGGCCGCCGCGGGCCCCGTCCTTGGCCGCCTTTCCGGGCCCCCTCCCGAACCCGTCCCCCCCGGCGAGCGAGGGATCGGCCGCCACCCTCGCAATCACCTCCAGCGACAGCTCCAGACGGTCGGCCTCCTCCGCATCGATGGTGAAGCCGAGGTCGAGCGCCTTCGCCTCCCGCGCGAGATCGATGACCCGCGGCACGAGCTCGTCGAGCACCCGGGCCCGTTTCGTCGCCTCGTAGCGCGGGTGAAGCGCCGACAGCTTCACCGAGATCCCGGGC
>CAZXSG010000175.1:0-5063 GCA_964643185.1 uncultured Holophagales bacterium | reverse complement strand
GAACTTGCCGTCCACGAGGCGGAAGAGCCGGCAATCCGGATGGAAGACCTTGCGGAACTCCGCGGGGTGGCCCGTGGCCTGCCCCTTGAAGTACTGCTCGGCGGCGGCCTTGACGAGGGCCCCCTCTCCGACCTCGCCTGCAGTGGCTTCGCGGGCGAGGGCCGTGGCGAAGATGGCGGCAGCGAGGGCGAGGACGACGGCGGTTCCGGTGGCGACGAACATGCGCATGATGGCTCCCTTCGAGCGTCAAGATGAGCCCTTCCGCGCCCGGCGTCCCGGAGAATCCGTCAAGCGGTTTCGCGGGCCGGGCGAACGGCGCGCCGGGATGGCAAACGGGCTACTCTGCCCCCGACGTTGAAGAAGAGCCTTTTCGAGAAGCTGCGCTACCAGCTCCTGCTCCGGCCTCTCGGCCGCGGCAACCCGTGGAGCGCCGAGCGCTGGGAGAGCGTGTACGCGGCGGCCGGCGGAACCGACTACGTGAACGCGCTCGCGCAGCTCGGCCACTACGCCGTCCTCGCGGGCTACGTGCGGCACCTCGCGGCAGGGCGGGCGTCGCCGCCCCGCATCCTCGACGCCGGCTCGGGGCCCGGCAAGCTCGCGACGCTCTTCGCGAGCGTTCCCTTCACCCGCTACGTGGGTTTCGACCTCTCGGAAACCGCCGTCGCCGCCGGGAACGCGCTCGGCGTGCCGAACGCCGAGTTCCGCGTCGGGTCGTTCGACGGCTTCGACACCGTGGAGCGCTTCGACGTGATCGTCTTCTGCGAGAGCCTGTACTACGCGGACCGGCCCGAGGAGACGCTGAGGCGTTTCTTCTCGTTCCTTTCGCCGGGCGGCGTCGCGCTCGTTTCGATGTACGAGAAGAGCGCCTCGGCCGCGCGCTGGCGGCGGCTGGCCCGCGTCGCGACCACGAGGGACGCGACGCGGGTGACGAACGCGGCGGGGGAGAGCTGGAGCGTGCGGCTCCTGGTTCCTATCGTTTAGTTGGCCTCGGACGGTTTCTGTACTTCTCGTACAGGCTCTTCTGCTTGTCGCCGAGGTCGATCGAGACGCCACGGTGATAGAGCGCCGTGACCTGGGACGTCACCTCGAGAGGGTCTCCCGTGAGCACGACGAGCGAGGCCTCCTTGCCCGTCTCGAGGGAGCCGAGCTCCTTCTCGACGCCAAAGATGCGCGCGCCGTTGAGCGTGATGCTGCGGAGGGCCTCCTCGCGGGAGAGCCCGAACGCCGCGGCCTGCGCGGCATGGTGGGCGAGGTTCTGCGTGAGCGACGCGGCGCCCGTCGCGGCCCCCGCGGAGACGGCCACGAGGACCCCGGCCTTCGAGAGCAACGCGGCGCGCGTGAAGGGTGTGTCGTACGCGTCGTCGCTCCGGGCGGGGAGCTCGAGGACGCCGTCGAGGATCACCGCGATCTTCCGCTCCGCGAGGCGAGCGGCGAGGAGCGGGGCGTCGTCGCCGCCGAGGAGCGCCACGTTCGGTGGACCCGTCATGAGCTTCGCGAGATCGTCGTCCAGGAAGCGCAGCACGGCCTCGATCTGCTGCTTCGTGTTGGCTCTCACCAGGAGGAGAGACTTGCCCTCGAGCACGGGCACGAGCGACGCGAAGCGTGCGTCGACGTCGGCTTGCGGCGTTTTCTGATTGCGCCCCAACCGGTAGGCCTGTGCGCCGCGGAACGCGTCGCGGATGCGGTCCAGCGCCTCCTCGCGCCGCTTCTCCTGCCGCTTCGCCGAGGGGCGGGCATCCTTGCTGCGGTCGATGCGCATGTCGGGCCACTCGAGGACGCTGGCCGCGGGACAGCTCACGCAGGCGTCTTCCCGCGTCCAGCCGTCGAGGCGCACCACCGAGACGTGCCCCGGCAGCACGGACCCGCGCGGCACGAGCGCCCCGAAGAGGACGCCGCCGCTCCGCGCGACGGGGAGAAGCACCGAGTCGAGGTTCATGGCGACGTCGGGACGCACCTCGGGGTTCAGGTCGCCCGTCTCGGTGATGTCGAGCGTGGCCCGGACGGCCTCGATCTCCACGAGGCCGAGCGCCGTCGCGGGGGCGAAGTAGGCCGGGGCGATGTGCTTGCCCGAGACGTCCACCACGGTCGCGCCCGCGGGAACGGCCGTCTCCGGTCCACCGACGGCGAGGATCCTCGCGCCGTCCATCACGACGATGCCGTCCGCGATGGCAGGCGAGGAGGCGGGATGCACCGTGGCGCCCTTGAGCACGACGACCGAAAGCAGAACGGTTGCGAGAGCGCTCACTGGGCCACCTCATCCGAGTCGATGCCGTCTTCGAGGCCTTCCATGCAGTGATGGTCCGTGGCGCGTGGTCTCTCGGGCGAGGGTCCCCGGGCCTCGCCTCGGGCTTCGGCGACCTTGGCCGCCGCGATGAGGCGCAGCTTCTCCGCGGCCAGACCCTCGCGGGCCGCGAGGTCCGCGGCGCGGTCGAAGTACTTCTTCCCTTCGATCCAGGTTTCCTGGGCGACGCCCGCGGGTGAGAGCGGATCGGCCGACCAGATCACGAAGTCGCCGTCCTTGCCTGCCTCGAGGGAGCCGATGCGCTTTTCGAGCCGGAGCTGCTTCGCCGCGTTGATCGTCACGAGCTCGAGCGCCTTCTCGCGCGGCACGCCGCCGTACTTCACCGCCTTCGCCGCCTCGGTGCTCATCCTGCGGGCCAGCTCGTCGGAGTCGGAGTTGAAGCTCACCAGGACGCCCCGCTCGCGCATCAGCGCGCCGTTGTAGGGAATGGAGTCGAAGACCTCGAACTTGTACGACCACCAGTCGGAGAACGAGGACGCGCCTGCGCCGTGTGCCCCGATCGCGTCGGCGTTCTCTTGGCCCCCGAGTGTGTGCTGGAACGTGCCGATCTTCACGCCGTACTCCTCGCAGATGCGGAGGAGGTCGAGCATCTCCTGCTTCACATAGGCATGACTGTGGATGAGCCGCGTGCCCTCGAGGATCTCGGCAATCGCCTCGAGCTGCAGGTTCGGGCGGGGCGGAATCGGGCTCTCGCCGCGCTTCCTCGCCGCTTCGTAATCCTTCTGCTTCCTGCGGTAGTCCTGCGCGGCCGCGAAGCGCTCGCGGATCTGCGCCGAGACACCCATGCGGGTCTGCGGGTAGCGCGGCCGCGAGCCGGGCGCCGCCTGGGCGTTCGCGCGCTTGGGGTTCTCGCCGAGCGCGAACTTGATGCCGGGCACGGCGTCGGGAATGTGCTGCACGGCGCCGGTCTCGCCCCACTTGAGCTTCTTCACGTCGTCCTGTCCGCCGATGGCGTTCGCAGAGCCGTGGAGCGAGTGCACGGTGGTGAGACCGCCCGCGAGCTCGCGGTAGATGGCGACATCGAACGGATCCTGGACGTCGGTGACGCGCACCTCGGCCGTGATCGCGTTGCCGAACTCGTTCACGCTGCCGTCGATGGCCGTGTGGCTGTGACAGTCGACGAGGCCCGGAGTCACCCAGCGGCCCTGCGCGTCGATCTCGGTGACGTCCTTTCCGAGCGTGGGCGGAACTTTGAGATCCGGCCCGACGCTCACGACCTTGCCGTCCACGACGAGGAGCGACGCGCCCTGGAGGATGCCCGAAGGGCCCGCGGTGTAGATCGTCGCGTTCTTCACGAGCACCGCGCGCGGCAGCGCGAGCGGGCCGGCGAAGCGGGGCGGCGCGGAGCGCACGTCGGAGTCGGGCTTTTCGGCCTTCTCGGGCCTTTCGGGCCGGTCGCCTCCGCCCTCGCCATCGCTTTCGCTCCGGCCGGGCCGCTCCGGGCGTTCCTCTCGCCGGCCCGTCCTGGAGAGGCGCTCGAGGCCGCGCCGGAGGTCGACGCGCAGATCGTCGCCTTCGACGAGCGCCGCGACCTGCACGGGTCCCGCCGCCACGCCGAACGCCCCGCCGTCGATGGTGAAGCGCAGCTCGCTCTCGTGGCGCGAGACCGCGCTCGCCGGGACGGCCGTTCCGCCTTGCGGCGTCACGGTCACGCCGAACCCGCCGGACCTGCGATCGGCCTTGATCTCGAGCTTGCCGCTCTCGAGCGCGAAGATGCCGGGCAGCGTGGCCTTCTTGCGCGGCGCCTCATAGGCCGTGCCGTCGACCCAGGTTTCGAGAACGCGCGTCTTCTCGGCGAAGAGCGGGCCGTCGGTGATCACGAGGTTCGCGGCGCGCCCGGCGGCGATCTCGCCGAGCTTCCCTTCGAGGCCGAGCTGCTTCGCCGGGACCGTGGTGAACGCGGCCAGCACGGTCTCCTCGGAGAGCCCGCGGGCGCGCGCCTTGCGGATACGGCTCTCGAGATCCGACAGCTCGGGCAGCCCGTGCGTCGTGAGCGAGAACGTGAGCCCCGCGTCCTTCAGCCAGCTGGGATTCGAGGGCGCCCGGTCCCAGTGCTGGAGCGACGAAAGAGGAACGTCGCGCCATTCGTCGTCGTCGGCGATCGTGGGCACGGCCGGGAACGCGAGCGAGAGGACGAGGTCGGGCTTGGCTGCCAGCACCTCAGGCAGCAGGCGGTACGCGTCCGCGCCGCCCACGAAGCGCGCGCGGAGGCCCAGCTCCTTCGCGAGCGACGCCGAACGCAAGAGCTCGAGGACGTCGGGCGTCTCCATCGCGACGGTTTCCTTCCCCTGGATGACCTCGCCCAGCGCGGCCCACGTCTCGACGCGCTCGGGACGTTCCTTGTTGGTAGGTCCGGCGGCGAACGCGGCCTCGGCCTCCCGCAGCCAGCGCGCATCCAGGATCGTCTGGCGGATCACGGCCGTCGCGCCCATCTTCGAGTTCGGGTAGCGGTCCTCGCCGTCGGCCTCGAGGTCGGATGCGACGACCTGCGCCTCCCGCGCGAGGACGACGTTCTTCGCGACCGAGCCGTCGCCCAGGGAGAGCACGGCGCTGCGTCCGCGGAAGATGCCGCGATCGGGCACCGCGTTCACCGTGGTGAAGCCCAGGCCGCGGAGCTGCTCCTTCACTTCGTCCTTGAGCACCACCTCGGCCACGGCCCGCCGCTCGGCCCGCAGGCGCGACGAGGGATGCACGTTGCCGGTTGTGGGCGCGGTGGGATTCGTTGATCTCCTGGGGCCGAACGCCGGGGTGTCGTCGTCGT
>CAZXSG010000174.1:6226-7380 GCA_964643185.1 uncultured Holophagales bacterium | reverse complement strand
CCCTCCGTGGAGCGCTTTTCGGAAGACGCGCGCCAGCAGCTCGCGGGGCGCCCCGTCTCGGCACGAAACGTCACGCTGGGCTACCGCACGGCCACGTTCGTGCGGCGGAACCGGACCGGAGTCGCCGCGGGGACGCTCCTCGCGATCACCCTCCTGACCGGTCTCGTCGCCACCGTGTGGCAGGCCCGCGTGGCCATTGCCGAGCGGGCCCGGGCGGAGCGGCGCCTCGGCCAGCTCCGTCAGCTCACCGGGCGTGTTCTCTTCGACTATCACGATGCCATCGAGCCTCTGCCCGGCGCGACGGCCGTGCGCGAGCGGCTCGTGCGGGATGCCCTTTCGTATCTCGACGCCCTCTCGAAGGACGCCGGCGAGAACCCCGAGCTCCTCCGGGAGCTGGCCGCGGCGCACCTCAAGGTCGGCGACGTGCAGGGGCGGCCCGACACGCCCAATCTGGGGGATTCGGAAGGCGCCGCGAAGAGCTACGGAAGCGCGCTCTCTCTCCTCGAAGGGCTCCTGCAACGCTCGCCGGGCCACCGCGATCTGAGAGACCAGCGGGCTCTCGCTCTCGAGCGGCTCTCGGGCCTCGACGCCCGCGCGCTGCGGAGCGGAGCGGCCGTGCGCCGGGCGCGCCGGGCGTTCTCCGAACGGTACGAGCTCCTCGAGAGCCGGCCGGAGGCCCTCTTCGAGAGTCGCCGGATGGCCGACGTCTGGTTCACGCTCGGAACGGCCCTCTGGTCCATGCCCGCGGCCCTCACCGACCCGGGGATCTCGGGCGAGATCCTCTCGGCCTTCGAGGCCTCCCTCGCGCTCCGGGACGACATCGCCTCGCACTCCTCGGCGCCCGAGGATCGCTGGGCGCTCGTGAAGAGCGAGGAGCAGCTGGGCCACGTCCTCCTCTCCCTGGGCCGCTCCCCGGAGGAGGCGCTCTTCCACGTGGACCGTGCCCGCCGCGTTCTGAGCGGTCTCTTCGGCACCACCCCGCGGGATGCCCGCGAGAGGCGCGGCCTGGCCGGCGTCACCCTCGTGAGGGGCGACGCGCTCCTCATCCTCTCCGGCCCGAGTGCGGCTCTCCGCGCGTACCAGGAGTCCCTCGAGACGTTCGAGGACCGCCCCCCGGTCGATCCCCCCAACCTCGAGGCCCGCCGCCACGTTGC
>CAZXSG010000174.1:0-6216 GCA_964643185.1 uncultured Holophagales bacterium | reverse complement strand
CCCGGGGGGTCCGCCGAGACGGGCGACGCCCACCTCCCGCTCGACCTCGAACACCGCGACGGCCGCCGCGACGTTGCCCGCGTCACCAACAGGATCGGCCTCGCGCGTGTCCCCCGTGCCGCCGCGGGGCCGCCGGCCGCCCGGGCGGAGCCGGGGGGTCCTCTTGGCCTGCGGACTCTGGCCCGGAACTCCCGTCGAGCTCCGGGCTGAGGATCACTGGAGCGGGGTCTGAGGTGTCGCGGTCTGCGTGAGGAACGTCGGCCCCAGCGAGCCGCCGCCGAGCAGCACCACGATCGCGGCCGCGAGCCGGCGATCCCTTGTGCGGGGCGAGCCCTCGACGGCGGGAACGATGGCCGTGGGCACGAGCGTGGATTCGATGTACTGGCCGAACACTGCGAACCCGCGCAGCGAGCCCCACGTGCGCAGCGTGACCCGGCCGCCCCAGCTGTACGACTCGCTGCCCGAGGGTATGGCGCCACTCGTCGCGGTCGCCCGCGACCAGGCTCCCGTGGGCGTGAGCGAGAGCTTCCCCTTGAGGAGCGTGAAGTCGGGCATGGCG
This sequence comes from uncultured Holophagales bacterium, assembly GCA_964643185.1. Lineage (GTDB taxonomy): Bacteria > Acidobacteriota > Thermoanaerobaculia > UBA5066 > UBA5066 > JAEUQS01. Next base: position 5,657 of record CAZXSG010000174.1, on the reverse strand, counting down.
AACGCGGACCACACGGTCATCGTCTGTCCCGACAGAGGATCGTGCGTCCGGTTGACGCTGAAGCTGAGCGGCTGGATCGAGAAGACCTCACCGCGGAGGGAAAGGCTCACCGTGGCACCGCCCGTCTCGGAGTCGCTCGTGACGAGGCCTGCCGACTCCTGCCGCCCCACCATGAGGCCCACCGAGGCCTGGAGCGGCCCGAACGGATGCGCGACGTTGAGCGCCACGTTGCGCCCCCGGGTCGAGATCTCGCCTGACGTGGTGTCCGAGCCCTGTACGCTCAGTGAGAGCATCGAGCCCGTCGCCGGCACCATGTAGGAAGCCGTCAGCGCGGCCGAGTCGGCCGAGCCTTCGGGGGCGCGGAACGACGTGCCCTCCGTTGCGGCGCCGCCACTGTCGTCGGTTCTGTTGAGCTGGACGCTGAGGTTGAGCGGGCCAAAGCCGCGGCCCAGCCCCAGCGTGTAGAGCTTACGGCCCGCGACGAGCGCCGGGTTCGCGGGGGAGCCGAACGCATCGCCCACGACCTGGGCGCTGGCCAGCAGGCTGAACCCGAACGGACTCGCCGTGGTGGAGACGGCGTAGGCCCAGTCGGACTCGAGGCCCTGGACGCGCCGGTCGAGCGTCGACGCGCTCCGCACGACCTCGGCTTTCACGCTCCAGGCGATCGAAGGCACGGCCAGCCACTCCGTTTGGAAGGAGACGAGATGGCCCTTCCGGGGCGCGGAGCCGAACGGCAACGGTTGCTGTGCCGCGAGAGAGCCGGACGCGCCGAGCGTGGCGACTCCGCCCACGGCCGCGCCCGCGCCGGGTTCAGGAGGCAGCAGAGGCGCCCCCTCGTACAGGGGATCCCGGGCGTCGGAGACGTACTGGTACGCGGTACGCAGCTTGAACCGGTTGCCGAGGTTCGGGCTGAGGCTGATTCCGTAGAGGTTCTGGCGGTACTCGTTGACGCCCGCCGAGGACGGCAGCCCGTCGTCGATGTTGCCGTAGAGGCGCACGACGACCGGACCCGCGTCGAGCCCCAGCTCGAGCCCCCGCCGCGTGGAGACGGTCTGTACGAGGAGCGACGGCGAGAACGTCTCCGGCATGAAGGAACCGAGCGCGATGCGCACGGCGCCCTTGCGCGCCATGAGGATCGCCGCGGGAGTCGCGGCGTGAACGGGCGGGCTCGAGCTGTCGTAGGGCTGAGACATCGTCGCGTTGAAGCTGGCGTCAGCGTTCCCCTTCAGATCCGTCACGACGCCTTCCGCGTGGGCCGTCGCGGCCGACACGGTGCGGCGGGACGGATCCCCTTCGAGGGGTTCGCTCTGCTCACTGTGAAAGCGGCCGCTCTCACCCTGGATCGAGAAGCCCATCGAGGCCTCGGGCTGCTGGGCCGGCAGGGGCGTCTCGAACGTCCACGAGGCCTCCTCGCCGGCGTGCTCGATCGAGGCCACGTGCTCGCCGGCCGCGAGGTCGAGGAGCGGCTGATAGGAGTACGCGCCGTCCGCAGAGACCGCCACGAGCGGCGTCACGTCCACCCCGTCCAGCCGGAACGTCGCGAGGACGAAGACCGGAGCGAGCGGCCGGAACGAAACGACCGGGCGCGACGTCGGTGCGGTACCGAGCGGCGAAACCTCGGCAAAGCCGATGGGGATGCCCTGGATTCCTCCGCGAGCCGCTTCGGGAGGCGCCTGTCCCAGGGCGGACGTGGCCGATGCGGCAAGGAGCGCGACGAGCAGGGCGAGGACGCGGTTCACTTTGCACCTCCGTCGACGGACTTCAGTGCGGTCGCGCCCAGGACGCGGCCCGCGCCGTCGAGCGCGACGGCTCGCCATCGGGCGCCCTTCGGGGCACGCGCCTCCGGCAGATCGCGACGGATCTCGGCGGTCAGGCTCGCGTCGGGCTTTCCCGTCGTCTGTGGATAAACGAGGAGCAGGTACCGCGCCTCCGGCCCCGCGGAGGTCCACTCGAACCGGCGGACGCCGCCTTCGAGCTTCGAAGTGCCGCCGAGGCTCGGCCAGGGCCCGTCGAAGCGGCCGATCGCGAACCGCCCCACGGACGAGGTCGCGGTGAAGCCCACGAGCTCCGAGGTCGAAGGCAGGCTCACGCCGCCGGCGGCCTCAGCCAGCAACTCACGGGACACGCCCGTGAATCCGCGGACCACCCATTCGTACTCGCCTTCCGCGAGGTCTGCCCAATCGCGGGCCGAGGGGCCGAAGCGGTTTCCTGTGGCTTCGAACCAGCGCCGCTGGGCCTCCGGCGCGCCGGCGCGCTTGAGCCCCACGCGGTAGCTCGCGAGCCCCGGTGCGGGCACCCACGCGAACGTGGGCGGCGCGAGTCCGGGCAGGTACGCGCTGCCCGCGGCAGGTGCGACGAGCCGCAGCGAGGCCGCGCCCTCTGCGACCACGAACGGAACAGCGGGCGACGACAGGCTGGCCGGGCTGAGCACGGTGAGCGAGATCTCGTGCCGGCCCGACAGCAGAGTCGGGATCGGGCTCGCGCTCGACACCGCCGTGGCCGTGCCGTTCTGGAGATGCACCTGAATCGTTTCGAGCAGAACGCCGTCGTACAGCCAGCCGACGACGACAGTCCCGGTGCCGGAACCCATCAGAAGCCCCTGGGCCCTCACGACGTCGTCCCGGCCCACGAGCGTTCCGGCAATCGGATGCACGACGGCGACCCGCGTAATGGAGACGGGCGCGACGAGGGAGTTCGCGGCCGTGAGCGCGACCTGGGCCGACGCCTGCGGCACGAAGCCCGAAGCGTCGGACGAGGCGCTGAACGTCCGTTCACAGATCACGATCGCGGGACGGCCCGCCCGGGAGAACTGTGCGGCCGTCGCGAGGACCGTGGAAGGCAGGGTCGCGGCGCCGCGCGCCGGGATCCGGAGCGAGATCCGTTCCTCCGTCTGGTCGAACGTCTCCCCGCCCGCGACGGACCGCGTGAGCCGGGACGACGTGACGAGAAGGTCCGTGGCGCCGGTGTTCCGGAACGTGTAGACGACGGACACCGCCTGGGACGGCGCCGCCGGCACCACCGGCGGGCTGACCGTCACCGTGAAGGCCGACGACGCGGGAAGGATGCGCAGGCTGATGGCCGCTGTCTTCACGAGGCCGCCGCCGGTCGCCTGGAAGCTGACACTGTACGTCCCCGGAGGCGTGGACCGCGAGGTGGTCAGCCTGCCGACGGTCGAAACGCCGGGCGTCAGGAGCGTGGGCGAGGGGCTCAGGGTCGCTCCGGCCGGCAGGCTCGTCGCCGTGACGGAGACCGTGCCCTGGAAGCCGAACAGCGGGGTCGCGAGGAGCGTCAGGTCGACGCTCTGTCCCGCGACGACGGCGGGATTCGGGGGGCCGATGGCGAGGCTGAAGTCCGGTGCGCTCGCGACAGTGACCGTCACGCTCGCCGATCGGGTGAGGCCGCCGCCCGACGCGGCGATGCCCACAGTCACGGGTCCCGGTCCGGTGGCCGTGCCCACGCGGAGCTCGACGGCCTGGGAGGAGCCCGGCATGAGCGTGAACGTGGCCGGCGTCGCGGTCACGCCGGCGCCCGGCGTGAGACGCACGTCGAGGGGCGTCGTGAACCCGTTGAGGCCCACGGCGGAAACGGTCACGAGCGCGGTGCCGCCCGGGGCGGCGTTGATCGTCTGTGGCGTCACGGAGAGCGTGAAGTCCGGCGTCGGGAGAACCGTCACGGACGCGGTGGCCGAGCGGGTGAGGCCCGACGAGGTCGCGGTGGCCGTGAGAGGGAACGTCCCGACGACCGCCGTCGCATCGGCCCTGAGCTGAACGGACTGTTGCGCGCCCGGCAGGATCGAGAACGCCGCCGGTGTCGCCGTGACGCCCGCGGGCGGTGTCAGGACGACGTCCACCGTCGAGGCGAAGCCGCCCAGGGCCGCGACGGAGACGAGCAGGTTCGCGAGCCCTCCCCCGGTGAGGGTCACGGCAGAGGGCGCGATCGACACCGTGAAGTCGGGGCGCGGCGAGATGTCGACGGCGAGGCTCGTGGTGCGCGTCAGGCCGCCGCCGGTGCCCGAGATGCCCACCAGCCTCGTGCCCGAGGTCGCGTTGGCGTCCACCAGGACCTGGACGCTCTGGGGAACGCCACCGGGGATGAGCGTGAAGGTCGCGGGCGTGGCCGTGATCCCCGCGGGCGGAGACAGCGTCACATCGATCGGAGAGGTGTAGCCGTTCACGCCCGTCGCCGAAACCGACACGGTGGCGGTGCCACCGGCCTGGGCGGTCACCGAGCCCGGTTGAACGGCCAGAGTGAAGTCCGGGACCGCCGTGGACGTGACCGTGACGTTCAGGCTTCCGCTGCCCGTCACCGCGCTCCCGCCGACCCCGAGGAAGATCACTGGGGTCGAGCCCGCCGGGAAGCTGGCGGCCGCCGAAACGGACACCGTCCGCGTCTCCGGGTGCGTGAGCACGAAGGCCGAAGGGGTCACCGTGATCCCGGGCGACGACTGGACCGCGATCGAGACCGACCCCGAGAAGTTGCCCATCGGGGAGATGCTCACGACGGCCGAGCCGGCCGCGCCGCCCGCCGCCACGGTGATGGCAAGGGGCACGACGTCGACGTCGAACGTACCGTTCGGGGCCACGTTCACGGTCACGTTCACCTGCCGGGGACCCGGAAGGCCGGGGCCCGTGCCCGTGAACACGAACGTCTGGGGGCCGGTGGGCGCCGACCCGGAGACGAACACGCCGATCGTGCGCGAGGAGCCCGCCGTGACGATGAAGTCCGAGGGCGTGATCGTCACAGAGGGGCTGGACATCGCGGAGATCGAGAGGACGCCCGTGTAGCCCTCGGACGGGACGACCGAGATGGTCAGGCCGGCGCCGCCGCCGGGCGCGAGCGTGATCAGCGACGGTTACGCCATGAGCGTCACGTCTGGCGCGAGCGCAGGGGTCGGCTGTCGTGGCCGACGCGGTTCGCCTGGGACGATCGGGCCGGTCCGATCGCTGTCGAGGAGGCGCGTGGGAGGACGGCGCTGCTCGGCGGCGGTCGCGTTCCACATCGGGGCGAGCAGAGAGACGAGGAGGACTCCGAGGAGTCCGCGGGTGCTGTTCATCGGGGTCCTCTTCTGTTCTCTGGGAGCTACTTCTTGACGACCTTGTAGGTCTTGCCGTCGGCGCCCTTCACGGTGCCCAGCGGCGTGCCGCTGTCGGAGAGGAGCCGGAAGTAGGCGCCGCCGTCCTGGATGAGCCGGCTCCCGTTGTTCGCGACGATGTTGGCGGGGTTCGCGACCGCGATGCCGGAGGGATCCACGAGCTTCAGAGCGCCCGCGGTGAAGAGGATCTTTCCCGTCGCGTCGGTCAGCGACAGATCGGCACGCAGCGTGAGGGGCAGTGCGGGATTCTGAGCCCTCACCTTCGCGACGAGGTCGGCGTAGCCCGACCAGCGGCCCCCGCCGTAGAGGGCGGTGTTGCACTGGGCCGGCGTCGCGGAGCGGCCCGTGACCTCGAAGACCGCCTCGCCGACCCACGGGTCGGCACAGACCTTGGAGTTCCTGATGTAGCCCTCGAGCTGCGTCTTGCTGCTCCAGGAGCCGCCGCCGTAGCGGTTGATGTCGCACTCGCCCACGTTCTTCCCGCTGCCGGTGGGACAGCGGCCGTGGACCTTCTTGAAGAGCTCGTTGATCCAGGGATCCCCGCACTGCGGGCATTGCGCGGCGA
>CAZXSG010000173.1:0-7390 GCA_964643185.1 uncultured Holophagales bacterium | reverse complement strand
CCGAGGCGCGCCACGCCTACGGGATCGGGCTCGGCGACGCGGACGTCGCGAACATCCCGCTCGCCGTCACCCTTCCGCCCTATGTCACCAGCGGCGGCGCCCTCGTTCTCGTGAACGGAGCTCCCATTCCGCTCCTCGGACCCACGGGCTGCCCCGCGGGCGTTCCCGCCTGCCCGATTCCGGCCACGACGATCGTCACGCTCAACGCAGCCGCGTTCCTGCCCTCGGGCTTCGGCATTCCCTGCGCCGTCGCCCCCCAGCTCCCGAACTGCAACAAGCCCCTTCCCGATAGCGCGAACGCTGCCGCCGGGACGCCGGGCGTCCTCCTCTACGCGAGCGAGGTCAACCTGCCCCGCACGCGAGCCACCGAATACAACACTGCCACCGCGGCGGCCGCCGCTCGCGTGGGCTACAAGTTCTTCGACACGAACGCGTTCCTCACCAAGCTCCGCACCACGGGCTTCAACTACGGTGGCATGACGATCAACAGCGCGTTCCTCTCGGGCGGCGCGTTCTCGTACGACGGCTTCCACTTCACGTCGCTCGGCTACGCCGTGCTGGCCGACGAGATCACCAAGTTCATCAACACGCAATTCAACGCCAGCGTGCCCCGTCCGAACCTCCTGCCGTTCTTCTTCAACGGCAACACCACCGGCGTCATGGGTCGCCCCATGAGTGACCAGGAAATCCTGGCCGCGGTGCCGGAGATCTTCACGGAAGAGGTCGTCAAGCAGGTCTCGAACTTCATCCTGCCGATCTCCTCGATGCCCGACGACATCAAGCCCGTCGAGGACGGCTCGGGCGGCATCGACGTTCCCCTCATCGGACCCCACAAAGGGCAGTAATTACGCGTTTCGAGGGCCGCCGAGAGGCGGCCCTCTCTCGTGTCGCCCGACCCTTTGCGGGGCTCCGCGCGCTTGACAGGACTTCCGGCGCCGCGTATGAATCGGCGTCGGCCTCGAAATGGGTTCGGCTCCGGGACGGATAACGCTCCCGGGGAACCGAAATCGGAACGACGATCCTACGACCGGACGGTGAAACTCGATGATTTCAGCCACGGAATTGCGCGCGGGAATGGTGGTCGTCCACAACGGTGAGCTCCATCGGGCGCACAGCGTGATCCACAAGACGCCGGGCAACCTGCGCGGGTTCGTGCAGGCCAAGCTTCGCAACATGCGCTCGGGTTCGATGAACGAGCACCGCTTCCGCTCGGAAGACCGCATCGAGAAGGCCAATCTCGATACGCAGGCCATGCAGTACCTCTACTCCGATTCCGAAGGTCATTACTTCATGAATCAGGAGACCTACGACCAGGTCCGACTCTCGGACGAGGTCGTGGGCGAGGCGATGAAATATCTGCTTCCCGAGGCCGTCATCGACGTCGATTTTTACGAAGACAACCCCATCTCCGTCGAGCTGCCCACCACGGTCAACCTCAGAATCCTCGAGACCGAGCCCGGCATGAAGGGCGCGACGGCCTCGGCGTCGTACAAGCCTGCCAAGCTCGAGACCGGCCTCGTGGTGCAGGTTCCGCAGTTCGTCGAGTCGGGCATCGTGATCAAGATCGACACCCGCGACGACTCCTACCTCGAGCGAGTGAGCTAGCGAGATGCGGAGGGATCGCGGCCTAGTCTCGGGCTCCGCACTCCTTCTCGCGTTCCTCCTGCCGTCGGCCTCTCTCCTGGGGGGAGAGGTCGAGTCGACGGACCTCTCTGGCGCCACGGCGAAAATGACCGCGGCGTCGGAACCGGCACCCACGAGGGTGACGACGAAGCTCGTTTCGCCCAACCCCTCGTGTCCCGTTCGAGACCCTGAAGACGGTGGGTGCTTCCTCACGGCCGACGCCGCCGACCGCGCCTGGTTGCTCCGAGGCGGAATGCAGGTCCCGCCGCCCACGCCCGCCGAACTGGCCGCTCTCAAGGCCGCAAGCCCGGCCGCACCCCCCAAGGCCGCCAAGCCGGACGCCCTCGCGAGCTTCGACAACCTGGCCGCAGACGAAGACGAAGGCCTCGACGCCGACGACTCGGAAGACGGCGGCCACCTCGCCCCGATCGATTCGCTCCTACCGGCCGATCGGCGCCTCCCCTCGCTCGACGACATCCGCGCGTCCCAGAAGCCCACGTTCTGGAAGAGCCTGGCGTCCTCCATCAAGGGTGTCATCTACAAGGCGAGCCCCAAGGTGAAGCCCATCTCGCTTCCCGAGGACGAGCTGATCCAGCTCTTCTCGACGGGCTTCCCGCTCCCCATGCAGCAGTTCTCCTTCGCGAAGTTCCGCGACTCCTTCAACTCTCCGCGCGGCCGCCACCGCCGGCATCACGCCATCGATCTTCCGGCCGACCCGGGCACGCCGATCGTGGCCGTCGCCGACGGAGTCGTCCAGCGCCTCGGCTGGGATCGCCGCGGAGGTCGCGTCGTGTACCTGCGCGACGTCTCCGGCCGCTTCATGTTCTATTACGCGCACCTCTCCAAGCACGCCGACGGCCTCGCCGCGGGCGACCGTGTGAAGAAGGGGCAGGTCCTCGGGGCCGTGGGCAACACCGGCCGCTCCACGGGGCCGCACCTCCACTTCGCGATCTTCCGGGAAGCTGAAGAGACGACGTCCTTCAAGCGCTTGGTCGTGAATCCCTATCTCGTCTTCAGCGCGATGGGATTTGGTAAGCGCTGAAGAGCCCGCCCCACACACACCCTCTTTCCGCTCCGCTCGCGTTCCTTACACGCCTGATCACGGGCGCCCAGGAACGCTGGCTGGCGCTGCCCCCCGAATCCGCCTGCGTCTACTTCGCGAACCACTCGAGCCATCTCGACTTCGCGACGATCTGGGCGCTTCTGCCCCGGGATCGGCGGGAGCGTACGCGGCCCGTCGCGGCCCGGGATTACTGGGACAAGCCCGGCCTGAAGCGGCTCCTCGCCGTGGAGGTCTTCAACGCCCTCCTCGTGGAGCGCGCCTCAGCCCCAAAAGCTCCGCCGACGGAGGTTTCGCCGTCGCGGGCGCTGCTTCGCGGCTCGCACGCCGACCTGAACGCCATGATCGCCGCGCTGGATGCCGGGGAGTCGATCATCTTCTTTCCCGAAGGCACGCGTGGCTCGGGCCTCTCGCTCGGCGTCTTCAAGAGCGGCCTTTTTCATCTCGCGCGGATGCGTCCGGCGGTTCCCCTCGTGCCCGTGAGGCTGGAGAATCTCAGCCGCATGCTGCCCAAAGGTGAGTTCCTGCCGATTCCGCTCCTCGGCTCGGTGACGTTCGGCCCCTCGCTGCTCCTTGCAGAAGGGGAGACCAAGGACGCGTTCCTCACGCGAGCCCGCGCGGCCCTCGAGGCGCTGGCCGAATGAACCCGCTCGACCTCGAGTTCCGCATCGGTGCCGAGGAGCTGCTCCTCGCTCAGGGCGTCCTCGCGCTCCTTCTCGTCGCTTCGCTCATCGGCTTCGTCCTCTCGCGCACGGTCAAGAGCGAGTCGGGGAAGAAGACCGTCCAGAACATGAACCAGCGCATCGCCGCGTGGTGGGCGATGGTGGCCGTGTTCTTCGGCGCGGTGGCCGCGGGCTGGACGGGCACCAACGTGCTCTTCCTCCTCATCTCGTTCCTCGCGCTCCGGGAGTTCATGACGCTCACGCCGACGCGTCCGTCGGACCACGGCGCGCTCCTCTGGGTGTTCTTCGTCATCACGCCGCTCCAGTACTTCCTCGTGTGGTCGCGCTGGTACGGGCTCTTCTCGGTGTTCATCCCGGTGTGGGCGTTCCTCGCGATTCCCACGCGGCTCGCGATCGCGGGGGAGCCCGAGCGCTTCCTCGAGAGGGCCGCGAAAGTGCAGTGGGGCCTCATGGTGTCGGTCTTCTGCGTGAGCCACGCCCCGGCCCTCCTCCTTCTCGACATCCCGGGCTACGAGGGTCAGACGCCGAAGCTCCTGTTCTTTCTCATTGCGATCGCGCAGCTCTCCGACGTTTTCCAGTACGTCTTCGGCAAGCTGTTCGGAAAGCACAAGATCGCGCCCGTCCTCTCGCCCAACAAGACCGTCGAGGGGTTCGTCGGCGGCGTCGCCACCGTGACGCTTCTGGGCGCGCTGCTGTCGCCGTTCACGCCGTTCACGAAGCCCGTCGCGGCGCTCCTCGCGCTCGCCATCGCGCTCATGGGCTTCGCGGGTGGGCTCGTCATGAGCGCGATCAAGAGGGATCGCGGTGTGAAGGACTACGGCAACCTCATCGCGGGGCACGGCGGCATCCTCGACCGCATCGACTCGATCTGCTTCGCGGCGCCGGTCTTCTTTCACCTCGTGCGCTACTTCTATACGCCGTAGAGTCGCGGCCGTGACGATCTACGACCTGAAGCCCCGGTTCCAGGCGCTGCTCCGCCCGCTCGTGCGCGCGTTCGCGAAGGCCGGCATCACGGCCAACGCGGTGACCGCGTTCACGTGCGCGCTCTCCGTGGGCCTCGGCGTCGCGCTCTGCTTCCGGCAGGATCTCTTCTACCTCCTCCCGCCGTTCCTGTTCGTGCGCATGGCGCTCAACGCGATCGACGGCATGCTGGCGAAGGAGTTCGGGCAGAAGTCGCGGCTCGGGGCGTTTCTGAACGAGCTGACCGACGTCGTCTCCGACGCCGCGCTCGCGCTGCCGTTCGCGTTCCTCCCGCACGTGGGGTGGATCCCCGTGACCGTGTTCATCCTGCTCGCGGCGCTCACCGAGATGGCCGGTGTCGTCGCGCAGTCGACCGGCGCCTCGCGCCGCTACGACGGGCCGTTCGGAAAGAGCGATCGCGCGTTCGTCCTCGGAGCGCTGGCTCTCGCGCTGGCTCTCGGGTTCGTGCCCGCGCCGCCGCTGCGTTTCCTGTTCCCCATCCTCTGCGTCCTCCTCGTGCTGACGACGGTCAACCGCGTGCGCAGGGCCCTCCAGGAAGTTCCCGAAGCGAGGTGATGGCGTGTCCCAACGAGTCCCCGAGGAACGGACGTTCAAGACCGAGGACGGCACCGAGCTGTTCTATCGATACTGGAGAGCGGAAGGGGTTCGCCGCGGAGGCCTCGCCCTCTTCCACCGCGGGCACGAGCACTCGGGGCGCCTCGCGCACCTCGTCCCCGAGCTGAACCTCCCGGACTTCGATTTCTTCGCGTGGGACGCCCGCGGCCACGGCCGCTCGCCCGGGAAGCGCGGGTTCAGCCCGCGCTTCGGAACGTCCGTCCGCGACGTGGACGCGTTCGTTCCGCCCATCGAGACAGCGCACGGCCTTCCCCAGGAGGGTCGCGCCGTCCTGGCGCAGAGCGTGGGGGCCGTGCTGGTCGCTACGTGGGCTCACGACTTCGCTCCGCGCGTCCGTGGCCTGGTGCTGGCCTCGCCCGCGTTCTCCGTGAAGCTCTATGTGCCGCTGGCCCGTCCGGGTCTCGCGCTCATGGCGAAGCTCGGCGGCAACTTCGTGGTGAAGTCGTACGTGAAGGCCAAGTTCCTCACGCATGACCCCGAGCGCATCGCGTCGTACGAGGCCGATCCCCTCGTCCCCCGCCACATCAGCCTCGAGATCCTGCTCGGGCTCTACGACGCGGCCGACCGCGGGGTGGCCGGATGCGGCGCGGACCGCATCCCCACGCAGATGCTCGTCTCGGGGGCTGACTGGGTCGTGCGCCGGGAGCCGCAGCGCGAGTTCTACGAACGCCTCGGCGCGACCCGCAAGGAGTACCACGAGCTGCCGGGCTTCTTCCACGACACGCTCGGCGAGAAGGACCGGCACCTGGCCGTTTCCAAGGCGCGGGAGTTTCTGCTCACCCTTTGGAGCGCCCCTCCGAAGCGTGAGCCGCTCCTCTCTGCCGACGTCTCGGGCTTCACGAAGAGCGAGCACGAGGCGCTGAAGGTTCCGCTCGGCGCGCTCTCGCCCAAGAACGTCGGCTTCCAGATCACGAAGCTCTCGATGAAGACAGCCGGCCGGCTGTCCGACGGCATCCGCCTCGGCCTCGAAACTGGCTTCGACTCCGGCTCGACGCTCGACTACGTGTATCGCAATACGCCGCACGGCATCACGCCCCTCGGCACGTTCTCCGACAAGGTCTACCTCGAGAGCATCGGCTGGCGCGGAATCCGCGTGCGCAAGAAGAACCTCGAGGCGACGTTCCTCGACGTGCTCTCCCGCCTCCGTGCCGCGGGCCGCCCGTTCCGGCTCCTCGACGTCGCGGCCGGACACGGACGCTACGTGCTCGAGGCGCTCGGCCCGAAGCTCGCGGAAGGCGACCGCATCAGCCTTCGCGACTTCAGCCCCCTGAACGTGGACGGGGGCGGCAAGCTCATCGCGTCGCTCTCTCTCACGGGCAAGGCCACGTTCGAGAAGGGCGACGCGTTCGACGCGGCCTCCCTCGCGTCCGCGGATCCGCGGCCCACCGTGGGCGTCGTCTCGGGGCTCTACGAGCTCTTTCCCGAGAACGAGGGCGTGCGGCGCTCGCTCGGCGGCCTCGCGAAGGCCATCGAAGAGGGCGGCTATCTCGTCTACACGAACCAGCCCTGGCATCCGCAGCTCGAGCTGATCGCGAGAACGCTCACGAGCCATCGCGACGGCCGGGCGTGGGTGATGCGGAGGCGCACGCAGGAAGAAATGGACGACCTCGTCGCCGAGGCGGGCTTCCGGAAACTCGACGAGCGGATCGACGAGTGGGGCATCTTCAGCGTCTCCCTCGCTCAGCGAATATTCAGCCCTCCGGGCCGGGGGACGACTGCGTCGCCCTGAGACTGGCACCGTGGCGGAGGAGCGCCGTCCCTACGCGGCGGCGGCCGGCTGGCTGGCGTTCCTGGGGCCGTTCTTCTTCGTCACGTACGGCTTCGCGAACGCGTACACCGCGACGCGCACCGACGTGCCCGCTCTCGTCTTCGACTGGGAGCGGCACATCCCGTTCCTCGCGTGGACGATCCTCCCGTACTGGACGATCGACGTGTTCTACGCGGCGTCGGTGTTTCTCTGCCGCACGCGCGCGGGGCTCCGTACCCACGCTCCGCGGCTCCTGTCGGTGCAGATCCCCTCGGTCGCCTGCTTCCCGTTCTCCAGCTTCTTCTTCTTGAAGAGTCCCTTCAGGCCCGGCCCCAGATTCTTGGCGGCACTGTCGGCGCTGTGGCAAACGGAGCACTGATTCCCGAAAACGGTCTTTCCCTTGCCGGAATCGCCCGCCTGCGCGGGCCTGGTGGGCTGCGCCACGAGCGCGCAAGCGCCCACCGCAGCAGCAATTCCGAGAGCGATCATTCCGTTACGCAAATCCATCCCCATAGCTCCAGTGTACAATGGCAAACCAGTCGCCTGGGTCTAGAATGAGATTGTGCGGATACTCCTCTTCACGGGCAAAGGTGGAGTGGGAAAGACCAGCCTGGCCGCCGCAACGGGCGTGCGTCTGGCCCATCTGGGCTACTCGACCCTGGTGATGAGCGTCGATCCGGC
>CAZXSG010000172.1:0-7391 GCA_964643185.1 uncultured Holophagales bacterium | reverse complement strand
TTGAAACGGCGCCGCCGATGCAGCCAGGGAGTGATCGGGTGCGCGGGAGCGAGGAGCGTTTCCCTCTGCAGCCTAAGGCAGCGCTAGTCAATGTTGTTTGACGCCGGCTAACATGGGCCGCAGGTGCTGTACTGCAGAGCGATTCGGCCTCAAGGGAAGACGTCCACGTAGGGCGGATGCAGTCCGGCCGTCGGTAAGGGATGTTCGCCTTCAAGCGAGCTGGTCGCAACGCGTCGGCCCCTAGCGGTCGATCCGATTCGGGGGCCGCGTTGATGAGGCCGTTGAAAGGACGTTCGTGCGCGTGCGCTGTGCTCAAGGCTCTCGAGCGCCGCGGTGAGGAGGTACTCTTGTGCGGCCGCGGGCGCGCACTTCGCAGTCTCCTGATTCGCCGGGGCATCCCAGGGGCCTTGTGGGCATCGGCCAAGCACGCGGACGAGGATCGCGTCAGACACTGCCGCTTCCCGGCGCCCCCACCGACGTGGCGAGCCCGCGGACCACCGACCGGGTCGGATGTGCCATCGTCTCGGCGCGGCCGATAGCCTCTTCCGCGTGGCCCTTCCGGTGATCGCTCAAGTAGCGGCCTGACGCCGCCAGACCGAGCTCGCGCACACCTATCCGCGCGAGGGCTTGGCGATCGGCGCCGTCCGTCTCGCGCTCGGCCGCCGAGACGAGTACCCGGCCGACGCTGTAGCGCAGGCAGGCTGTGCTCGCGGAAGCGTTCATGTCGTTGAGGCTCGGCGCCAGGGCGACGGCCGTGTCGCGTTGCGCGGAACTCCGGTAGAAGAGGAGCTTCGCGTTCGCGTCGGGGCGCAGGAACGGCGCGAGACGCTCGGCACGCCTGCGATCGTGCTCGCGCGGCCGTACCGTCACCTCCACTGTGTTCGAGCGGAGGCGCCCCGTGGAGCGGTGATCGAGGACGGCCCAGAGCCGGTGCGGCCCGTTGCGCCGGAACGTGTATCCGCCCGACTGTCCGAAGAGCGAGATGTCGCGCCGATACGGGTGGCCCGGGGTGATCTCGACCGTGCGGCGGGTGCCGCAGGCGAGCTTTCCGCTCCGGTACGTGCGCGTGCGGCCGCCGGGCTCCTCGATCCAGATCGTGAATGCTGGATAGGCGGGGTCGAGGACGCGAGGAACCCGCGCCCTCGTCATCGGCGCCGAACGGGAGAGGCCGAGAGTGACGACGAGCTCCACGGGCTCGAAGCGAAAGAACTCAGCCATGTCCGTTTCGATGTGGAGTGACAGTCCCGGACGCCGCTCCCGGCTCCGGTCGGACCGCGATGGGTCGAACGACGCGCTCACGACACCCTCGAGGTCTCCCCAGCGAGAGCCTCCGGGCTGGATCTTGAGCGAGGCCGAGCACTGCTTCAGAAGAGAGCAGTGTTCGTCGGCGAATCGGAACGCGCCGGAGTCGGGCGCGGAGCCGGCGCTCTGCGCCATGAGGTTCGGCTCCGATGCGATATGGTAGAGGTTGAAGACGTGGCCGAGCTCGTGGAGCGTCGTGTAGACGACCTGCGTCGCGAACGCGTTCCCGGCGCGGTCGTCGGCGATTCGGTCGAGGAAGACCGCGGCGCCTTCGCGTGCGACAGCGTCGTACGGGCTCTTGGTCGGCTCGAACCCTGCGTCGAACATGAAGCCGTAGACGCTCTCGTCGTGGAGGTAGCGGCCCGCGAAGAGGACGGCGATCGTCGAGACGGGCCCCTTGAACGAGTTGCCCGACAGGTGCGAGAGGGCGGCGTGAAGCCGGAAGTCGTCGACGTCGCGCCCGATCGGCTCGGCGGGCGCGGGGTCGACGGTGAGCGCGATGTCCTGGCCGGAAGCATCCGCGAAGAACCTCGCGAGATCCTTATTGTCGAAAGCGAGCGGCGCCGGGATCGGGAGCGTTGGATCGCTCGCCGCCGTCCGGCAGGTGATCGCGATCAGGGCACCACCTCCACGCGGATGCCGTGCGGCGTTGAGGCTTTCTGTCCGGCGGGCGTGATCCCGAGCGTTACGGTGTAGCTCCTCTGGAGCGCGGTCTTCGGAAGGGTCACCGTGAGCATCGTGGGCGAGTTGAGGACGATGTCTCCCTGTCCGAGCGCAATGGCCTTGCCCGAAGCGTCGAGCGCACCTTGGCTCGTGGTGTCGTCGAGGAGGAGGCCCGGCTCCGCCTTCGAGATCGGAGCGCTGGACACAACCTGAAACGTGCGGCCGCCCTTCGCCGAGAGGCTCAGCTTGGTGCTTCCCTGGGGGAAGAGACTGAGAGGCGCAGGGGCGTCGGACCCCGGCGCGCTCGACGGGAAGTTGGGCGGGATTAGGGAACGGTTCAGGGTGGATGGCGCGGTCTCGAATTTCGCCGGGATGAGAGAAACCGTCTTGCCGTCGTCCACGATCCGGAAAAGGAGCGGGCCCGCGGTACCCGCCGCGGACTTATCTGCGAGGGCCGATGAGACGCCTGACGAGGACGCCTCCAGGGCTGTCAGCTTCGCCGCCGCGGCGTCCCTGGTCGCCTGTTCGTCGAGGAGGTCGAGCCCGGACTTCTTCCTCTCTTCGGGGGTCGCGCCTTCGGGGGTCTTCAGGAGCGCGAGCTCCGCATCCTCGACAGCCTTCCTCGCGGCGTCGACGGCGTCTTTCCGCGCCTTCGCGACGGCCTCCTCCTTGTCTTTCGCCGCCTTACGCTCCGCCTGCTCGGCCGTGATCGCCGCCTTCGCCGTCTCGCCCGCGCTCTTGGCTACTTGCTCGGCGACGTCCGCGGAGGAGCCCGTGAGATCCACCTTCTTGAGGAGCTGGTAGTCGTCGAGCTCCACCAGGAGCTTGTATTTCGCGAGCACTGTCCGCGCGGCAACCGCGTACTGCCTGTCGGGATCGGGGAGGTAGACGATGTCCACGGTGACGGTCCCGTCCGCGGCCGGCGTCACTTTCAGAAAGGGCGCGGGGAGGTAGTACGGGATGCCCGGCGGGACCTCGCTGCCGGGGACGATCCGCTCCACGTTCACCGTGGTCGTGCACGAGAGCGTCAGGAGCGCCGCGAGGGCGACAGTGAGCGCCCTCATGGTGCACCCACCGCTACGACGATTTCCTTGCCGTCAACCAAGGGCGGGCCTCCTCGGAGCACGACCGAGCCCTTCTCGATCACGATCTTGTAGAGGTAGGGCGGCGGCACGCCCTTCTGCTTGTCGGCGAGGAGGGAGACGACCTTCTCGAGCGCCGAGAGTACCGCCTTGGGCACTAACGTCGCATCCGCGTCGCTCGTCGCGGTCGTCAGCACGCCGTTCTTGAACTCGTAGACGCCACCGATCGCGGCGAAGCTCGCATACGGCCGCAACGAGACGAGACGATTCAGATCGGGCAGCATTACGACGCGGCTCGTAAGGCCGCCCCTGTTGTCCGTGTGGATCAGCAAATACGGAGACGCCTGGTAGTACCGGAACCCTCGAGCCCTCGAATCATCTGTCACGAGCGCCACGTCCGTGCCGGCGCAACCAACGAGCGTCGCGGCGACGATGGCGAGCGCCGCGCGTCGAACCCACCTAGCCATCACTCTCCTCCTTCTGGCGGCTGAGCCGCCGGGTCAATCGGTCTACTCATCAGCGGACGTGCATGCTCGCCGCAAGGTGTTCGTCATCAGGCGAGAGAGGACCGTAGCGGGATCCCTCCTCGATCACCTGGAGCCGAGTCACGCCACTCCGGGCGATCGCCTCCCGTTTTCGTTCTGTCGCCGATGACGATGCAGCCTACCGAGGCCCAGCCGGGGCGCGCGACGTTGTCGGCATGAATCAGGAAGCCCGTGCATTCGCACATTTCGTTGGCCGCGTCTTTATGTCTCTCCATTGTCCGGTGCGGCCCAACGTCTGGCATCAGCGGCGAGCGTAGCGAGTCCGCTGCATGCCGGGGTTAGGCGGCGATGCCCGACCCGCACGGAAGCTCAAAGGAAGTAGGTCTTGATGACCGCGGCCGCGACCATTGCGCCGAGAGCGGTGGCTAGCAGGACATTGCTGATGAGGAGCCACCAGAACAGCCCGTCTCTCGCCGGCGGCTGCGCGCTGCCGGAAGGGAAACCGGGAGGGAGATGGCCCATGTGCTTCCTCCACCAGCGCGCGGGAGACACATCGTCTGGGTCGGGTAAGCGGGGATACTGCGTCGATACCGCGACCTGAGCGCTGAAGGACGGACGAGGAGCGTAGCGTTTCTCAAGGACACGCTGCAAGAGGGCGGCACTGTGCCTCTTAACAAGCTCGATGCTCTCGAAGAAGTCGGAGTAGCTCGAGAAGACGCCTACTGCACTGGCCGCTACCGCGAAGAACGCGACGAGACTCCCGGACCGAACAGCTATGAACCGCGTCTTGACCTCGAGGCCGAACAGCTCTTCAAGCTCCCTTGGAAGGTCGGTCTCTATGACCCGCTGGACGTCCCGTTCGACCTGTTGAGGCTCATTGTTCGGGTTGTCGAACTCTTCGAGGGTCACCGAACCGTGTGAGCGTTCCTGGTGTCGGTAGAAGGTAATGTGTGCGGCAAGGATGACTTCTTTCGGCTTTCTCATTCTGTTACATCTGCACTGTGGGTGTGTCGACGACGACGCCTAACCCTGGACTAGGCTTCCCAATGCGGCGAAGTCGAGGCTGCAAATCGGGGCTTCAGGTTGCTGTGTTGCCCGGGAGCTGCAGCGTTTGCCGCAGCCTAATTGTCGGCGAATCCCGCCAGCGGGGCGATTGGGCTGCATAGCTGCAGCATCGGAAGCCAAGAGGCCAATCGCCACATCGCCGTAGATCCGCATGATGTCGGCTCCATGGATCGGGGGCGGTCGGTGTTCCGTGGCGAAGGCGCTTTGACTCGAGGGCGCCGGGGGACAGCTCCGCCCTTGGATCGCCGAGGGCGACGTGGCCCCACGCCCGCGGCGAATGGAACTACTGCCTCGCCAAGGCTTCCACAGACTCGGTGGGAACGGTGATACGCCAGATTCCGGATGTGACGGCCAATAGTACCTGCACGCGAGCGTTCGAGGCAACGTATCCGTCGAGCACCGCCTCGAGGCCTTCGAACGGGCCGGAGTTCAGCACCACTCGGTCCCCGTGAGAAATCGCCTGCTGGCGACGGACGACGTGGCCGCGCCGTTCTTCTCTCGCCCGCAGGAGAGCGATCTCCGCCTCATCGAGGGCGGCGATGGAGTCTCCGAACCGTACGGCGCGCCGGACCCCCGGGCAGTAGCGAAGGGCGTCGATGCCCGCGCTCGGAGCGGCGCGACAAAACAGGTAGCTCGGAAAGAGAGGAACCGGGCCTCGGGGGGATCGGAGGTGGTCCGGAGGCTTGACGACCCTGGGGCAGTAGGCCTCTAGGCCGCGCTCCGTGAGCCAGATCTCCGCCACGCGCTCCTGCAACGCCTTCGTCTGGACCACGAGCCAGACCGGCCGGGTTTCCTCCTGGGGGATCAGCATGGAGACACCTCTCCCGCTACTGATGTGTCTTCGAAGGAGAGGTTTTCGTACACCCCGGGGCGAAAAAGATGAGCGCGCCCATGCGGGGGGCCCGGGTTCCAGGTTCCGGTCGCGAGTTCCGGGCAGGTTCGATCAGGAAGCCGGCTGAGGCTCCCCAGACTGCGCCGGCAACGCGGACTCCGGGTGCGTATCCGTTTCGTCAGCCCGCACCTTGTGCTCCCGCGCGAGGAGCGTGTACATCGACGGAATCACGAAGAGCGTGAGCAGGGTTCCGAACGTCAGCCCGCCCACGACCACGATACCCAACGACTGCCGGCTGCCCGACGCGGCCCCGAGAGACAGCGCGATGGGGAGGATGCCGAGCACCGACGCGAACGTCGTCATGAGGATCGGACGGAAGCGCGACGCGGCGGCCTCGAGCGCGGCGTCCCGCACCGACAGCCCCGCTTCCTTGCGCTGGTTCGCGAACTCCACGATCAGGATGCCGTTCTTCGTGATCAACCCGATCAGCACAATGATGCCGATCTGACTGAAGACGTTCAGTGACTGTCCCGTCACCCAGAGCGAAAGGACGGCGCCCGCGAGCGACATCGGCACCGTGAGCAGGATGATGAACGGATCCACGAAGCTCTCGAACTGGGCCGCGAGCACGAGGTAGATGAGGACGAGCGCCAGGAGGAACGCGAAGAGCACGCTCGACGAGCTGTCGCGGAAATCGCGCGACTGTCCCGCGAGAGATGTGCGGAACGTGGAAGGCAGCACCTTGGCCGCGATGCCCTCCAGCGCGGCGATGCCCTCGCCCAGCGTCTTGCCGGGCGCGAGGCCGCCGGACACCGTGGCCGAGATGTAGCGGTCGTAGCGGTAAATGGCCGCCGGGCTCGTCTTCTCCTCGTACTTCACGAGCGTCGCGAGCGAGATCATCTGGCCGCGCGAGCTGCGCAGGAACAGTCGCTCGAGCGACGCGGGCTCGTTGCGGTCGCTCCGGTCCATCTGCCCGATCACCTGGTACTGACGGCCCTCGCGCACGAAATAGCCGAAGCGCTGGTCGCCGAACGCGAGCTGCAGCGCGCGGCCCACGTCTGCCGCGGTCACCCCCACCTCCGCCGCGCGCGCGCGATCGATGGTGAGCGTGGCTTCGGGCTTGTTCACCTTGAGGTCCGCGTCCACGAAGCGCAGCTCGGGGAGCTTGTTGGCCTCCTCGAGGAACTTGGGGAGCGTCTCCACCATGTCGGCCAGGGTCGGGGCCTGCAGCACGAACTGCACGGGCTGCCCGCCCTGCCGGCTCCCGATCGTGGGTGGCTGCGCGGGGAAGATGCGGAGCTCCGTGAACTCCTTGGGCAGGTCGCGCGAGATCTGCTGGAAGATCTGGTCCTGCGTGCGCCCTCTTTCGTCGGCAGGCTTCAGGTAGATGTTCTGGAGGCCCGTGTTCACGGCGCCGCCGAAGAGCGCCGTGATCGAGAACGTGCGGCGCGTTTCGGGAATGTTGTCGCCCACCCACGCGCCCAGACGGTCGAGCGAACGGGACGTGTAGTCGAACGTCGCGCCCTCGGGCGCCCGCACGTTCACGCGAATGTTCGAGCGGTCCTCGAGCGGCGCGAGCTCCGAGGGGATCCGCTTGCCCAGGAAGAACGTGACGGCCACAGTGGCGAGGAGCGCGCCGATCGCGAGGAAGCGGAAGCCGAGCACGCGGCCCAGCACGCCGCGATAGCCGTTCTGGAGGCCTTGGAAGAACGGTTCCGTGAGCCGGTAGAAGCGCGAGGGCTCGTGCTTCTTCAGGAAGAAGCGGCACATCATGGGCGAGAGCGACAGCGCGACGAATGCCGAAACGAGCACCGAGCCCGCCACCACGACGCCGAACTCGCGGAACAGGCGCCCCGTGAGGCCCTGCAGGAAGATGATGGGGAGGAACACGGCCGCGAGCGTGATCGTCGTGGAGATGACGGCGAAGTAGATCTCCCGCGAGCCGTCCACCGCGGCCTTCCA
>CAZXSG010000171.1:0-7399 GCA_964643185.1 uncultured Holophagales bacterium | reverse complement strand
CCCTGACGAAGACCGCGACCCGCTCGCCGCGGGCGCGCATGGCGCGCATGAAGGGGATCCGCCCCGAGCGCATCACGTTCGAGATCACCGAGACCGCGGCCCTCAAAGACATCGCCCGCGTTCAGAACTTCACGCGGGCGCTCGTGGCCGAGGGCTTCCGCTTCGCGCTCGACGACTTCGGCATCGGCTTCTCGAGCTTCAAGTACCTGCGCGAGCTGCCGGTCTCGAGCCTCAAGTTCGACCAGACCTACGTGATGAACCTGCCCACCGAGATGGAGAACCGCGTCTTCGTGCGGGGCATGGTGGAGATCTGCCGCGGCCTCGGCGTGAAGACCGTGGGCGAGGGCGTGGAGTCGCAGGCGATCCTCTCGGTGCTCCGGGAGCTGAACGTCGACCGCGCTCAGGGCTACCACATCTGTCTGCCGCTCCCCGAGCTGCCGCAGGCGCGCACCGCGGTCTGGGCCCGGCCGTCCAGCGGCTCATTGAAGCCGATCGGGTAGAACCCGTCCGCGCCGCCTTCGCATGGCGGAAGACCCAGGTGAGGATCTTCACGCCCGCGCCGAGAGTGCCCGCGAGCGTCCCGGTGATCTTCGAGACGCCGACGCGCCTGCGGTACGACACGGGCACTTCCACGATGCGAAGGCCGGCGCCGATCGCCTTCATCTGCATCTCGCAGGTCCAGCCGTAGTCCCGGTCTTCCATGGCGAGGGTCTCGAGGGCGTCCCAGCGGATCGCGCGGAACGGTCCGAGGTCGGTGTACCGGAAACCGGTGAGGACGCGGATCAGGAAGACGGCGAGGGCGTTGCCGAACCGGGCCTGGGGCAGCATCGCGCCGGGCTCGGCGACGCCCAGCTTCCGCGAGCCGATCACGAGATCCGCGCGGCCTTCGTTGATGGGCCTGACGAGAAGGGTCAGCTCCTCGGGATGGTCGGAGAAGTCGCCGTCCAGAAAGACGACGATCTCGGGCGCACCGGTCGCGCGGAGGTGCGCGAGGCCCGCGAGACAGGCGCTGCCGTAGCCCCGCCTCGGCTCGAACACGACCTCGACAGGGAGTCCGTTCCCCCGGGCCTCGTTCGCGAGGGAGGCCGATCGATCGGTCGAGCCGTTGTCACAGATGACGATCCGCTTCACGACTCCGGGGGGCAGCGCCGAAAGCACGAGAGGCAGGGAACGCTCCTCGTTGAAGACCGGGATGACGAGGGCGACTTCGCCGATTCCGCCTACCGCGGCGCCTCGCGGAGGTCGTTGTGGTGCTTGATGGTGCGTCCCTCGACGATGAAGATCGACTCCTCCGCGATGTTCGTCGCGAGGTCGCCCACCCTCTCGAGGTTCTTCGAGACGTTCATGATCTCGATGCAGCTCGAGATGAGGCTGTGGTGCTCGGCCATGTACGTGAGGAGCTCGCGAATGATCGAGCGGTGCTTCTGGTCGAGGACGTCGTCTTCCTTGCACACCTCGATCGCCATCGCCGTGTCCCGCCGCACGAACGAATCCAACGACTTCTTCAGCATGGTGCGGGCGACCTCGGCCATGTGCGGAATGTCGATCCAGGGCTTGAACGGGCGCATCGCGGACAGCCGCACGGCGCTCTCGGCGATGTTCACGGCGTGATCGCCGATGCGCTCGAGGTCGTTGTTGATCTTGAGCGCCGACACGAGGAACCGGAGGTCCACGGCCACCGGCTGCTGGAGGGCCAGGAGGTGGATCGCGAACTCCTCGTTGCGGAGCTCCATCTGGTCGATCACGGCGTCGTGAGCGATCACGGCGTTGGCCTTCTCGGCATCGGCCGTGATGAGGGCCTCGACGGCGAGACGGATCTGGCTCTCGGATTCGGCGCCCAGGATGATGAGCTGCTGGCGCAGGGTCTCGAGCTGCTCTGAGAAATGTTCTTTCACCCTAGCGCTCCTTTCCGCCCGGGTGAGCCCGGGGCGATCGATGAATGTAACGCGGATTCTCCGATTCGGAGCACGCAATCTCCGAATTCACGACGGCTCCCTCGGCGGCTGCGCCACGAGGGCCAGAGGCCGGGCCTTGACCACGATCTCGACGGCCCGGTCGAAGACTCTCTCGAAGAGATCGGATTTCTTTCCAGCGGCCCAGAGCTCGAGATCGGGGCTGCCGTCCACGTCGAGACCGAGGACGATCCGCTTGCGGCGCACGGAAACCTCGACGTTCGTGACGACCTGGCGATGGCTCCGGTCGAGAGCATCGGCCAGCCGGAGGATGGCCGAGAGCTTCTCGACGATGGGGGCGAGAAACGGGTCGAGCCGCGCGAAGGCCTCGTGGCTCCTCTTGGGCCTGGATTTACGGTGATATCGCGCGACCTGCGCGATCACGGAGATCTCGACGGCCGAGAAGCCCTTCAGCTCCGCGTGCGCGATGAGGTACTCGGTGTGCTTGTGGTGCGCGCGATACCCGATCGCCGTGCCCGCGTCGTGGAGGAAAGCCGCGTGCTCGAGCCACTCACGCTCGCGCCCCGCGAGCTGGTGGAGCGCGTGGGTCTTGTCGAAGAGGAGGAGCGCGAGGTCGCGCGTCTTCTCCGCGTGCGGCCGCTCCAGATGTGACCGGCGGCCGAGCCTGTGGACGCTCTCGCGCCGCACGTCGCGCGCCGTTTCCGCGGCAGGCGCCTCGCCCGAGACGCTCCGCGCGCGGTCCAGCGCGTCGAGGACCATGCCCTCCCGCAGGGACCGGTCGGAGGCGACGAGCCTCCGGATCCGGAAGCGCTCCATGAGCACCTGGAGGAGGACCGCGCCCGCGGTGAGAATGTCGGCCCGCTTCTGGTCGAGCCCGGGAATACGCGCCTTCTCGCGCAGCGTCGTGCGGGAGAGGTCCCGAACGATGGCGTCGAGCGCCTTCCGCTCGAGCACGAGGTGCCCCGTCGTGGCGCCGAAGGGGCGTCCCCTGCGCGCCGCGGCGCCGGCGGACGCCGTGCTCACGGCCGCCGCGGCGAGCTGCGCGAGCGCCACGATGGTGCCCGAGGTTCCGACGGCGGTGGCGAAGCCCCGCGCGCGAATCGCCTTCTCGAGCCTCCTTACGCGCCGTTCGACCTCGTCGCGCAGATCGGCGAGCGCCTCCTTCGAAACGGGATCGGTCTTCACGTAGCGCTCGGTGAGCCGCACGGCGCCGAGCTCGAGACTTTCGATGATGGGCGTCGAAGAGCCTCCGGACGAGAGAATCACTTCCGTGGAGCCGCCGCCGATGTCGATGACGAGGAGCGGATCGGCCGAGGCCGGAAAGTCGCTCCGCACGGCCCGTGTGATGAGCCGGGCCTCCTCCTCGCCCGAGATCACCTCGAGATCGAGGTCGGCGCGCCGCTTCACGCGGAGCGCGAGCTCCGCGGCGTTGTCGGCCTCCCGGACGGCGCAGGTGGCGGCGCAGAGGATCCGCTCGGCACCCGCGGCCCGGGCCAGCGCCGCGAAGCGCTCGAGACACGCGACCCCCGCTTCGAGCGCCTCCTCCGAGAGACGTCCGGTCTGGAGCGTGTCGTGCCCGAGACGCACCATGACCTTCTCCCGCGCCAGGACGTCGAGGTGGTCGCCGTCGCCCGTGCGGGCCACGAGGAGCTTGATGGAGTTCGAGCCGGCGTCGATCGCCGCGAGGATCCGGCCCGGGTTTCCGTGCGCCTCACCCAGGGGGCCGTCAGAGACGGGCTCTTCGCCCGCGTGGGAAATCGCCATCTCGAATTCGAACGATACGCGCCCTGCGTGAAGCTCTCGTGAAGCCACCATAATCCCGCCCGATGACGCGCCGCGCCGTTGCCCTTCCGCTGGTCCTCCTCGCCGCCCTCGTGGGCTTCTCCGCCTACTCCGTCGCGACCGACCCTCCCCGGAGGCTCATCCTCGTTTCCTTCGACGGAGCCGGCGGGCTCGACTACGCGGGCCGGCGCGCGAACGGCTCCCTCTCCCCCGACGGGTTCCTGAAGGCCGAGAGGGAGGGCTATTCGGCCGAGCGGCTCCGGGTGGTCACCCCGTCGCTGACGGCGGTGTCGCATGCGTCGATCATCACGGGCCGCTCTCCCGCGGAGACGGGCATCGTGAGCAACACGTTCCGCCTCGCGGGAGCTCCCGCCCGCTCACGCGCATCGGGCTTCGACATCGAGCCCGCCGTCGAGACGCTCTGGGAATCCCTCCTGCGGCAGGGCCGCCGCGTGGCCTCCCTGTCGTGGCCCGGAGCCAACCAGCGGTCCTCTCGCACCCGCACGGCCGTCGGGCTGCGCTTCACCGACACGACGACGGCGGGAACGATGCAGAGGCTCGAGGCCGCGAGCTTCACAGACTCCCTCGTGGCTCTCCCTCTCGGCGTGAAGAGCTTCTCCCCGCCGCGGCAGGCGACGATCCAGATCGAGGAGCGCGAGTGGCGCGACCGGACGAAAACGCGTCCTCCCTTCACGCTCCTCGCCGTCGCGATCGACAGCGTGGACGACGGCCGGCGGGCTTACGACACGCTCGTATTCCCGGCGGGCGACGGAACCCTCCGCGCCCGTGCGCGGCAGGGCGAGTGGTTCTCGACCGAGTCGCGGAGGGCCGAAGACGAGGGAGACTCGAACGTGCTCTTCGGTCGCTGGAACAAGCTCCTGGAGCTCGCGCCCGACCTGTCCACGGTGTCCCTCTACGTCGGGGTCGAGAGCCGCAACCGCGCGAACCCCGACGACTTCCGTAGAACGCTCGATCTCCGGGCCGGATTCTGGCCCGGTCCGCCGGACCCGCTCTTCCTGGATCAGCCGGTTCCCGACACGAAGAGCTTCGTCGAACAGGCGGAACGCTTCTCGCGGTACTTCGTGAAGGCCTACGAGGTCGCCGAGCGGCGCGGCGACTGGGACGTCCTTCTCGGCTACCAGCCCATCATCGACGAGGCGCTGCACGTTCTGGCCCTGACGAGCCCCGATCAGCCGGGCTACACGCCGGAGAAGGCCGCCACATTCGCGAAAGCCGTCACCGACGTCTGGAAGGCGGCCGATCAGGCGGCCGCGCGGTACCTCAGATTCCGGGAGCTCGGCGGCGACGTCGTCTTCGTGTCGGATCACGGCATGCGGGCCATCCACCGCTCGATTTCGGTCAACGAGCTGCTGCGCGCCAAGGGATACCTGAAGACGGAAACCATCGGCACGCGGGTCTCCGTTGCCCGGACCTCGCCCGTCGACGCCCTGGCCAGCGGAGGCACCGCGTTCGTGTACGTGAACCGGGATTCCGCGGCGGAAGGCGGTCTTTCACCCGAGAAGGCGGCCGCCCTCGTTCAGGCGCTGAAGCAGGTTCTCGACGACACCCGCGACGAGGACGGGAACCGCGTGTTCGCCGTCGTCGCGACCCGCGAGGAGGCTCGTGCGCTGGGCCTCGACAGCCCCAACGCCGGGGACCTCGTGCTCGTTTCGGCGGGCGGAACGTCTCTCCGCGCGAACCTCCGCGCCGATGAGAAGGCTCCCCTCTTCCAGACGCCGGAAATCTATGGGCAGCACGGCTTCGACCCCGATCCCGCTCTCGACGGGGTGTTCTTCCACGCCGGCGACGGGATCTCTCCCGAGCGGGTCCCCACCCTCTCCTCGCTGGGCATCGCGGGGCGGATCTCCCGCAGACTCGGCGTCGAGCCGCCGCGCTGAAGGCTCATCGCATGAGCGAACGCCTTCGCGTCGAGCCGGGGACCGCGTACCGGCTCGTGGCCCTGAGCGGAGGCCTGGGCGAGCCCGAAACGACGGTGACCTTCGAGAGGCGCGACGATGCGCTCGTCGCCCGGTTCCATGCTCTGGCCGAACCGCCCCTCACGATCGGTGTCCTCGAAGGGAACGGACCGGTGTTCCGGGACGAATGCGTCGAGCTCTTCCTCGGATCGGCCTCGGATCCGGGCCGGTACCTCGAGCTCGTGGTGAACCCTCTCGGCGTCCTCTACGCGGCCCGGGTCGTCAACCCGCACGACGACCGCTCCCGATGGGAGCTCACGGCGGGAGTCCCTGCGCCCGGTGTCGAGGTCGCGATCGGAGGCCCCGAGGGCGCGCCGCCGGCGTGGTCGTGGTGGAGCGCCCGCATCACCGTGCCGTTCGCAATGACGCAGGGCGTTCCCGACCGCGTGAACGCGACCCGCATTGCCCGGGGCGCGAGGACGAGCCACCTCGCGCTCTCACCCACACTCCGGGATTCCCCTCCGGACTTCCATGTGCCGAGCCGCTTCGCGGAACTCCGGTAACCTTCCCCGCCAGGGATGAAACCGCGACCCGAAGCTCGAGCGCCGGTCCTCTCCGCGAACGCGGGGGGTGTCGTCGACGACGTCGAGCTCCTGTCCCGCGTGCGCGAGGGAGACCAATCTGCCCTCGACGAGCTCTATGCCCGCTACGCCTCTCCCGTTCACAACCTCGTGTGGAAGGTGCTCCAGAACTCCGAGGAGGCCGAGGACGTCGCGCTCGACGTGTTCTGGCAGATCTGGCGCCAGGCCGATCGCTACGACGCGTCCCGCGGGACACCTCCCGCGTGGATCTTCACGCTCGCGAGGTCGCGCGCGATCGACCGGCTCCGGGCCCGCCATCGCCGGGAGGACCGGAACATCTCGTTCGACGACCCCGCCGTGCACCTCGACCCCATGGACGAAAACGCCAGCCCGGATCAGGTGGTGTCGTTCCGGCAGACGCGCGACGCGGTTCGCGCCGCCATCGAAACGCTCTCGGGCGCTCAGCGCGAGGCCATCGAGCTCGCGTTCTTCCAGGGGCTCACCCACGTCGAGATCGCCGAGAAGCTCGATCAGCCGCTCGGCACCATAAAGACCAGGATCCGGCAGGGCCTCATCAAGCTCAGGAAGCTCCTGGACTGATGGCTCGAGGTCCGGGGGACGCGCTCCGGCGCTGGTACCTCGCGAATCGCCGCGACCTGCCGTTCCGCCGTACCCGCGACCCGTACGCGATCTGGCTCTCCGAGGTGATCCTCCAGCAGACGACCGTCGCGGCCGGAGCCCAGCGCTGGACGCGGTTCCTCGCGCGATTTCCGAACCTCGAGGCGTTGGCCGCAGCGAGCGAGGACGAGGTCCTCGCCGAGTTCGCGGGCCTCGGCTACTACGCCCGGGCGCGCAACCTCTCGCGGGCCGCGAAAGCGATCGCCCTGCGAGGGATGTTTCCGCGGAGCGCGTCCGAGCTCTCGGAGCTGCCGGGTATCGGGCCCTACACGGCCGCCGCGATCGCTGACCACTTGCCCTTGTCCGTCTCGAAGCGGGCGCGAATCAGGTTGAGGAACACCTTGTACTCGGCGGAGTGATCGTCTTCGATCGGCGGCACGACGCCGGCCTTCTCGAACTGCGCGCCGCGCAGCACGAGCATGGTCGCGTCGCCGCCGTCGTCGAGAATCATGTTGGCCGGTTCACCTGGCCACGTGAGCATCTGCTCGGCCGCCCACCAGTACTCCTCGAGCGACTCGCCCTTCCAGGC